>NZ_BAAAFZ010000051.1:0-32883 GCF_039523795.1 Craurococcus roseus
GGCGCCTGGCCAACGCGCGGAGGCGCCGCCGCCGCGGGACGAGCGCCGCGCCACAGGCTGGGCGCACACTCGGGCGCGCCCACGCGATGAAGATGAAAAAGTCGGTGTAGCCGTCGATTGCGCTCGGCAGGTGTATGGTTCTGCCCGCTGTGCGACACAGCAGCGGCACCATTTCGCCGCGTGTCGGGTTGCCCGCCGCGAGAAGATCGGACATGCGCGAAGCGCAACGCTCTATGCGGCTTTGTGCCCGGCTTGAGCGGCGTATCGAGCGCCGCTTCCGCCGTGCGTTACGCGTCGCTGAACAACAGTTCGCCCTCTGCCAACGTTGTCAGATCGAGGACGATACTGCCGGTTGCGACACCGCCCTGCGGCTTGCCCTCCCCGAGCACGGAGAACACGCCGGGCGGAAAGTTTTCGGGTGGGAAGTCCGGACGGCCGTTCGCGCTTTCCACCTGATTGCGGTGAGCCGGATTGGGTCGTGTGCCGGTCAATGAGGGCGGCTGTAGACCACTTGGGCGTTGTCGCCACCACCGACCAGCCACGCTTCCCGACCGGGCGAAGCGGTCTCAGGCTCCAGGTACTCCACCGAGACGCCACCGAAGTTGTACCGTGCGCGCGCGAGGCGCGGCGGCTGCGACCGTGGGGCGTCACCCGTGCCGGCGCCGGCGCCGGAGTAGAGGATGGTCGTATTGTCGCCGCCGCCCACCAAGGTGGCGGAAGCGCCGCCCACGACGTTGCCGGCTTTTCCGCCGCGCGCGGCGGAAAAGCCGGTGGTGTCGGGGGCTTGCGCCTGCGCCGCGCCGGCTGCGGCGCCGAGGGCGATGACGGAAGCAAAAAGGGCGTTGCGGAACATGCCTTGTCTCCTGATCTTTGGCGGGGCCTCTTGGCCTCGCCGTTGATCGGGAAGATGGGCGACCGGTCCTTCGGAGGCGAACGCGTATGCCGGATGCGTGCCATCCGCTTCGTGGATGAAACGCCCGCCCCCCCCCGCCGGTCGCGCCCATCGGGGCGTGGCGGGCCCTACTCGATGCCGCGCAACGCCGCCGATCCCCCCGGGGCTTCGGCCGTCGCCAACCGCGGCGGCGCCGGGACCGGCTCGCCGTTGGCGCAGGCGACCGCCGCCTCCAGGCCGGCTCCGGAGGTCCGGTGGAAGCTTGCCGCCGCGCCCCCTTCCGCGGGATCGAAGCCGGAGGCCTCCACCGCGCGCACGTCCAGGCCGGCGCCCCGTGCCGCGTCGGCCCACGCCCGCCACGACGCCGCCGGCACCTTGCGGTCGCGGCGGTCGCCGAGCACGACGACCGTCGTCGCACCGCCACCGCCGGGCTCGATCGACCCGACGGAGCGCATCGGGTCCGCCAAGGCGGCGGCCCGCATCAGGTAATGGTCGGGCAGGCCGCCGTCCGCCCCGCGGTAGAACGCGGCGAGGTCGAGCGGGGCCGAGGCCAGTACCGCGCACGCGATGTCCGTCCGCCGCGCCAGCAGGTTGGCGGCTATCGCCCCGCCCGAGGAGAAGCCGGAGAGCACGAAAGCCCGTACGCCGTAGCGCCGGCGCAGCTCCGTCAAGGCGGCGTCCACCAGCTCCACCTCCGCGGCCGTGTGCCGGTCCCGCGCGTGGTCGCCCGAGGAGCCGTGCATGCCGGGCCGCCCGATCAGGAACACCGGCCGCCCGCCTGCGGCCTCGCTCAACGCTTCCGCCGCGGCGCGTCGGGCCGCGGCCGGGACCTCGTAGCTTTCGCCCGCGCCTTCGATTTGCGGGGCGCCGCCTGCGAAGCGGTAGGCCACTCCGGACGCGTCGCCCGGGATGTGCAGGACCGCTAAGCGCGGCGCCTTGGCTCCGCCGCCCCGGACCGCGCCCGCCGCCGCGTAGCGCAGGCACTCGCCCCGCCAACCATCGCGCGTCCGCACCCACAGCCCGTCCGGCAACGCGCGGCAGGCCGCTTCGCTCGCCTTGGCACCCGATGCCAAGCCTGCGCGCGTGGCGGTGTCGGCGGTGAAACCCGGCGCCAGCGGACCCGTCGAGGCCGTCCGCAACCCGGTTTCCCCGGCGCAGCCGCCGAAGGCCAGGAACGACGCGAGCAGCGTGGCCGGTCGTGGCATGCCGCGCGCGACGAGCGCCTGCCGGAGCCGACGGACGTGCGCCCGGGGTTCGGGCCCCGCGGGTGCGCGCATCACGCGGCGGCCGTGGCCGGCGCGTTCCGCACCAAGCGGCCGGGCAGGGCGCCGGTGGCTTGGCCGTCGCGGTAGGTCACCGTCCCGTTCACCACCGTTGCGGCGTAGCCCCGCGCGCCTTGCAGCAGGCGTCGGCCGCCGCCGGGCAGGTCCCACACCATCGCGGGGCGCTCCAGCGCGAGGGCGTCGAAGTCGATGACGTTGATGTCCGCCTTGAGGCCCGGCGCCAGCACGCCGCGGTCGTGGAGCCCGGCGGCCCGCGCGGTGTCGGAGGTTTGCCGGCGCACCAGCTCCGGCAGGGGCACCGTTCCCTCGCGCCGGTCGCGGCCCCAGTAGGCCAGCAGGAAGGTCGGGAAGCTGCCGTCGGAGATGAAGCCGACATGCGCGCCGCCGTCCGACAGCCCGACGATGGTGTTCGGGTGCCGCAGCAGCTCCGCGCTGGCGCCCAGGGTGTAATCGCCGTAGTTGGTCAGCGGCGCGAACAGGAAGCTCCGGCCCTCGTCGGCCAGCAGCATGTCGTAGGCCACCTCCTCCGGCGTGCGCCCCTCGCGCGCCGCGGCGGCGGCGACCGAGCTTTCGCGGGGCGGCGCGTAGTCCGGCGGGTCGCCGAAGGGGAACATGCGCTGGAAGGACAGGCGGGTGATGAGCGGGAAGGTGCTGCCCGTGACCCGGTCCTCGGAGAGGATTCGCGCGCGCACCGCCGGGTCGCGCATCGCCCGGACGCGTTCGGCGAGCGGCAGGTGGGCGATGGCCTTGTAGCTCGGCGCGGCGCTGAACGGGTTTTGGCTGCCCTGGAGGCCGAGCAGGATGCCGATCGGGCGCGGCGGGAACACCGGGCGGATCGGCAGCCCCTCCGCCGCCGCCTTGTTGGACAGCGCCAGCAGCTCCTTCCACGCCTCCGTGCGGTCGTGCCGCGCGGTCAGCGAGAACAGGATGGGCCGCCCGCTCCGCTCCGCCACGCGCCGCACCATGGCGAACTCGGTCGCCGGGTCGGGCTCGTTCCAGTCGGACACCAGCTCCAGGAAGCCCGCCCCGGCGTCGTGGAGGCCGAGGGCGATGCCCGCCAACTCGTCCTCTTGCGCCCGCAGGGTCGGCGTCGGGTCGCCCTTCAGCGTCTTGTGGCTGATGGTGCGGCTGGTGGAGAAGCCGAAGGCGCCGGCCCGCACCGCGTCGGCCACGATGGCGCGCATGGCGGCGATGTCGCCCTGGTTGGCGGGCTCCAGCGCCAGCGCGCGCTCGCCCATGGTGTAGACGCGCGCCGCCGCGTGCGGCACCAGCGCGCAGATGTCGAGGTCGCGCGGCTTGGCGTCGAGCACGTCGAGGTATTCGGCGAAGCTCTCCCAGCGGAACTCCAGCCCCTGGTGCAGCACCGGGCCGGGGATGTCCTCCACCCCCTCCATCAGCTCGATCAAGGTGTCGCGGTCGCCGGGCCGGACGGGCGCGAAGCCCACGCCGCAGTTGCCCATCACCGCCGTGGTGACGCCGTGCAGGGCCGAAGGGGCGAGGTGCGAGTCCCACACCGCTTGGCCGTCGTAGTGGGTGTGAAGGTCCACGAAGCCCGGCGTGACGAGGAGGCCGCGCGCGTCGATCTCTTCCCGGCCCCGGCCCCGGCCCCGGCCCCGGCCCCGGCCCGGCACGTCGCCCACCGCCGCGATCCGCCCGTCCTTCACCGCCACGTCCGCCTGGAACGGGTCGCGCCCGGTGCCGTCGATCACGGTCCCGTTGCGGATCACGAGTTCGGCTTCGGCGCCCATGGGCGTGCTCCTTGTCGCGGCGTTTCCTTTGTCCGCCTATTTAGGCCCGGGTGCCCGGGCGGACCAGCCGCGAACCGCGGTGGCGCCTCGGTCCGGGGTTCGGCCTTCGGCCCGTTCCGTCCTTTGCCGGCCCGGCCGTCGGGCGGGAGCGCGTTTTTGTCGCTTTCGGACAAATCCCCCTCCCTCGCGCGCCGGGGCCGGAGGGGCGGGCGCGTCGCGGCGGCACGGCGCCGGGACAGGAGCCGGCCCGCGCTGGCTTCGTTACCGGTCGACGCCGGACTTTGCCGCGCTTTCGGACAAAATGCCCATTCTCCCCGCGGCGGGCCAGGGCGGGCGACGCGGCCCGGCACTCGGCGCTCTGCCGCGGCGCTGCCGGGCCGCGACGGCTTTGTGCCGAATTCGGACAAAACCCCCCTTGCGCGGTGAGGTAGAATGGGAGGGTTGCGTAGGGCGTGAAAATCATCTAGGAGTATTAGCCTATATGACGCGCGATGTCCAGGCGCGTCAGCGGTGGGTGGTGTCTCATCCGGCTTTCGGCTTGTCTGGCTGAAGAGCACTCGTCCGCGACTGCCCCTTCTCGGACCTCTAAGTGTCCGTCTCGGAACTCACATGGAACGTCCAAGCCTGCGTGTGAGCAGCATGGCGGACGCCGCGTAGAGGAAAGCGGTGGCGGAGGCGATGGTGGCTTCGAAGTCGCGGGCGAGACGGCGGTTGCGGCCGAGCCACGCGAAGGTCCGTTCGACCACCCAGCGCCGGGGCTGCACGGCGAAGCCGACCTGCCCGGCCCTTCTGCGGACGATCCCCACGACGATCAGGGTCGCCTCGGCGACGCGCCTGGCGGCATAGCCCGCGTCGGCAAAGGCGCGCTCGATGAACGGGTACAGGCCGCGCGACGCCTTGAGCAGCGGCACGGCGCCGTCGCGGTCCTGCACGCAAGCCGGATGAGCGCGCAACACGAGAGCCCGTCCGTCGGTGTCGGCGAGGGCGTGGCGCTTGCGGCCCCACACCTTCTTGCCCGCGTCGTAGCCGCGTGGGCCGCCCGCCTCGGTCGTGCGCACGCTTTGGCTGTCCATCACCGCCGCGCTCGGGCTGGCGCCGCGGCCCACCCGCTCGCGGTCGGCCATCACAAGGGCGAAGTTCATCGCTTCCCACGTGCCCGCGTCGCGCAGGCGCGCGAACCAGCGGTAGGCGGTGCGCCACGGCGGCAGGTCCTTGGGCAACGACCGCCACGGGCACGAGCAGCGCAGCACGTAGCTGATGGCGTTCACCACCTCGCGCAGCGGCCAGCGGCGGGGCCGTCCGCAGCGGCGGGGCGCAGGCAGCAGCGGTTCCAGCAGCGCCCACTCGGCATCGGTCAGGTCGCTTCCATAGCGCAATCCCGCGCGGCTATGCTGCGCGCGGGTGGTCGGGGTCCACATGAGATCATCCAGCAAGGCTTCGACAACCTGCTGAAATCACATCCGCCCCGGCCGCCCAACCCCCACACAAACCCAATTGCAGTGTCGATCCGAGACGGACACTAAGCCCGGCTTGCCAAGGTCCGGCTTTGGGGGGTGAAGACGATCGGCAACACCTCGAACTTCGGATTGCTGAGATCGACCTCGATTTCCGAGGTAAATAGCTGTAGGTACACGCCCGCGTCAAACCCCTTGAATGTAATGCCAGCCGCTTTCATTGCTTTAAATGTCCGGCAGGCGGCGGAGGTGAAGACCGGAACCAGATCTAAATAGATCTGGTTTTCGGGATAGTGCTCGCTGAAGCCTTTTTGGCGGATCGCCGCAAGCCCGAGTTGGCGCTCGATCAGCATGAACCTTTGCTTCGCCTTATCGCCTTTCAGGGACGCATCGAGGTACGGCGACACGAGCGTCGGATCGAGCCGCGCGTCAAGATCATCCAACCTTACATAGTGGCTCATGCGAATGGGCGAGCCATGGAGGGTCGGGTAGCTCGCCAAGAGGAATGAGGCGCCAAGCCAGCGCGAGGCGTCGCCATCAAAGAACAGACGCGAATAGAGGCTACGAAATAGCGGATGATTGCGATGATGGATCGCATTTCGCACGGCGATTAGCAGTGCAGTGTCGCCGTGGTCGAAATAAGAGAAGATGGTTTTGGACACATCGTAGAGGGTGTGGAATGCCTCAAGCTTTGCTTCGAAGGCGCGGTCCAGATTATTAATGGCCTCTTCACGATCAACCTTGAATAAATTCCCGAAACGCATTTGGGATTCAGCATGCAGACGCATAGTGTTCGCTAGAATGCTAATCGCTTCCTCAACCGCACTATTGCGCTGCATCCGTTCTATACCTTCAAAGCCAAGCCGCTTCCAACCCAGCGCGAGCACCCAAACGGAGACTCCACCCAATTCCCGAAACGCTTGCATGCGGGAGGCGGAAGCGCCGCGATCGATTCGCTGACGCCTAAGTTCCGCCCGTTCGCCCGAAAGTACTACAGCAAGGGGCGGCACGACAACGAAGTGGCGAGACGACAGGCGCCTCCGTACCGGGGGCGCCGGTCGCCCGGGCAGCCCGCGTCAACGCGACAGCAGAAGGTCCGGCAGGCCCGTGACCAGCGCCACCGGGAACACGGTGATCAGCGCCACCGTCAGCACCAGCATGGCGAAGAACGGCAGCGATGCCAGGGCCACCTCGCCCTGCTCCTTGCCGGTCATGGTCTGCATGACGAAGAGGTTGAAGCCGAGCGGCGGCGTGACCTCGGCGATCTCCACCAGCAGCACGATGAAGATGCCGAACCAGACCAGGTCGAATCCGGCCTTGTCCACGATCGGCACCACGATGGAGGTGGTGAGCACGATCATCGAGACCCCGTCCAGCGCCGTGCCCAGCACGATGTAGACGCAGGCGAGGATGGCGATGATGCCGTAGGGCCCGAGGCCGAGCGTCGCCACGCCCTCCGCCAGCGCCGCCGGTATGCCGGTGAGGGCCATCGCCTTGGTCAGGAAGGCGGCGCCGGCCAGGATGAACATGATCATGCAGGAAAGCCGCGTCGCGCCGGCCAGGCTGTCGAGGAAGCTCCGCCAGGTCAGCGTGCCGGTCAGCGCCGCGAGCAGCAGGCTGCCGGCCACGCCGAAGGCCGCCGCTTCCGTCGCCGTGGCCCAGCCCGCGAACATGCTGCCGATGACGGCGACGATGAGCAGCGCGCAGGGGATGAGCTGCGCGCTCTGCCGGAGCTTGGCGCCGAAGCCCATGCCCGGCTCCATCGGCGGCTGCTTGGCCGGGTTCAGCAGCGCCCAGACGGCGATGTAGAGGCTGAACAGGCCCATCACGATCACACCCGGGATCAGCCCGGCGATGAACACCCGCACGATCGAGACCTCGGCTGCCACCGCGTAGACGACCATGATGATGGAGGGCGGGATCATGATGCCGAGCGTGCCCGCGGTGGCGAGGCTGCCGATGGCGGTGCGCTCGTCGTAGCCGCGCCGGCGCAACTCCGGCAGCGCGATCTTGGACACGGTGGCGCAGGTCGCGGCCGAGGAGCCGGACACGGAGCCGAACAGGCCGCAGGCGAGGATGTTGACGTGCAGCAGCCGCCCCGGGATGCGCCGCACCCAGGGAGACAGGCCGTTGAACAGCTCCTCCGACAAGCGCGTCCGGAACAGGATCTCGCCCATCCAGACGAACATGGGCAGCGCCGCCAAGGTCCAGCTCCCGGTGGCTTCCCAGAAGGCGGAGGCGAGGAAGGTGCCGGGGCTGGGGTGCACGAAGGCCATCGCCGCCAGCCCGGTGGCGGCGAGCGACAGGGCGATCCAGAGCCCGCCGGCGAGCAGGACGCAGAGCAGCACCAGCAGCAGCAGGGCGAGGGAGGTCAACGCCATCGGCGGCTACACCTCGGCCGTGAAGTCGCCGCTGGCCGCCCGCGCCTCGGCCGCCAGCACATAGGACGGGCGGGTGCCCCGCAGCACGGACACCCACTCGTCCAGGATCGCCACCAGCAGCAGCCCGGCGCCGAAGGGCATGGCGAGTTTCGGGACCCAGATCGGCAGCGCCACCGTGCCCTGCGACATCTCCTCGATCTCCCAGGAGAACAGCGTGTCCTGGGCGGTCCAGAAGACGATGTAGGCGACCATCGCGGCGGCGAGGGAAAGCGCGACCAGCTCCGCCACCCGCCGCGCGCCGGGCCCGAGCCGGTCCAGCGCCATGCCGACGCGGATCAGCTCGCCGCGCTTGAAGGTGGCGGCAAGGGCGAAGAAGGTGGTGGACACGCAGAGGTAGGCGCTGATGTCGTCGGCGGCGGGGAGCTGCTCGCCGAACTGGCGCAGCCCGATTTGCGCCATCATCACCAGGAAGATCAACAGCAAGGAGGCCGCCGCCAAGCCCGCGGCCGCGGCATAGGCCGCGTCCAGGACGCGGCGGACGGACGCCATGCGGATCACCCCCTTCGTTGATGCCGACAAGCGTTCCGACCTTCGCCGCGCCCCGGGGCCGGGGCAAGGGGCGCGGCGGGGCCCTTCGGCGCGGCGCGCGCCCGTGTTGCCCAAGCCGGGGGCAAGCGCCGCGGCCGTTGCGCGCTCAGCGCGCGGCGCGGAGCGAGTCCAACAGCTTCCGCCCGTCGTCTCCGACCTTGGCGACCCATTCCTCGGCCATGGTCTCACCGATCTTGCGGAACGCCTCCTTCACGTCGGGCGGCACCGTGCCGATGGTGAGGCCGCGCTCGGCCAGCCGCTTCTCGGCCGCCGCCGTCGCCTCCTCCGACATGCGCCAGCCGCGCTCCTCCGCCTTGGCGGCGGCGGCGCGGATGGCGTCCCCCTGGTCCTTGGGCAGGCCGTCCAACGCGCGGCGGGACACGAACACCGCGTTCTTGGTCATGGTGAAGTTGGCCGGGGTGAACACCTTGGCGTAGTCCCAGGCGGAGGTGTCCACGCCGGTCTGCGCCGACGTCACCATCGCCGTGGCGATGCCGGTGGCGAAGGCCTGCGCCAGCTCGGCCTGCTGCACCTGCACCGGGTTGGCGCCGACCAGGGTGGCGAAGCGGGTGCTCATGGCGTTGAAGGTGCGGAAGCGGCTGCCCTTCAGCACGTCGATGCCGGTGAGCGGCACCTGGGTGTAGAAGCCGCCCGGCGGCCAGCCGACCATGTAGAGCAGCGAAAGGCCCTGGCGCTGGAACCGCGCTTCCACGAAGGGCTTGTGCAGGTCGCTCAGGCGCTTCGCTTCCTTGAGGTCCGCCACCAGGAAGGGGAGGGAGTCGGCGTCGAACATCGGGTCTTCGTTGGCGTAGGCGCTGAGCAGGATCTCGCCCATCTGCACCTGCCCCTGCTGCACCCCGCGCTTGATCCCCTGCTGGGGGAGGAGGCTGGCGTTGCTGTGGACCTGGACGGCCAGCTTGCCCCCGGTCGCCTGCTCGACCTCTTTCAAGAATTCGCGTATATTGATCGTGTGGAAATTGCCGTCTGGGTAGGGCGTCGCCATCTGCCAGCGCGTCTGCGCGGAGGCGGCGGCCGGGACCACGGAGGCGGCGGCGAGGGCCGAAAGCGCGGCGCGGCGGGTGAGCGGCATGGGGCGGGGTCCTGTCCTGTCCGCGACCGTGATAGAGGCGGGGTTGCAGCCATGCAACGAGGCGGCCCGGGGAACGAGCGATGACGAAGGCTCCAATGGGGTTGGGGACGCTCGCGCTGCGCGCGATCACCGAAGCAAGGCGGCGCGCGCCCGTCCTCAGCGTGGTGGTGCCCTGCTTCGACGAAGCGGAAGTCCTGCCGCGCTTCCACGCCCGCCTCGGGCCCGTGATGGACGGCATCGGCGAGCCCTGGGAGGTGCTGTACGTCAACGACGGTTCGCGCGACGGGACCTTGGACGCCATGCTGGCGTTGCAGGCCGCGGAGCCGGACCGCGTCTCGGTGCTGAACCTGTCGCGCAATTTCGGCAAGGAAGCGGCGTTGACCGCGGGGCTCGACCACGCCGCCGCCACCGGCGCCGCGGTGGTCATCGACGGCGACCTCCAGGACCCGCCGGAGGTGATCCCGGATCTGGTCGCCGCGTGGCGGGAGGGTTTCGACGTCGCCTACGCGCAGCGCAGGGTCCGCGCCGGCGAGACCTGGACCAAGCGCACCACGGCGGCGGCCTTCTACCGGCTGATGGAGCGCCTCGGCGGCAAGGTGCGGCTGCCGCGGGACACGGGCGATTTCCGGTTGATGAGCCGCCGGGCGCTCGATGCCCTGCTGGCCTTGCGCGAACGCCACCGCTTCATGAAGGGGCTCTTCGCCTGGGTCGGCTTCCCCTCCAAGGCGGTCCCCTACGACCGCGCGCCCCGCGCCGCCGGCGAGACCAAGTGGAGCTACTGGGCGCTCTGGAACCTTTCCATTGAGGGGATCACATCGTTCACCACCGTTCCGCTGCGCTTCGCCACCTACATCGGCTTGGCGACCGCGGCGTTCGCGCTGCTCTTCGGCTTGCAGGTGGTGGTGAAGACGGTGATCTACGGCAACCCCGTCGCCGGCTACCCCAGCCTGATGGCGGTGGTGCTGTTCCTGGGCGGCGTCCAACTCATGACGCTGGGCATCGTCGGCGAGTACCTCGGCCGCGTGTTCAACGAAGCCAAGGGCCGGCCGATCTACATCGCGGAACGGTACCTGCCGCGCCGCGGCCCGGAGGAACTCACCGGCGCATCCCCGGGCTTCCTGGCCGAGCCCGCCCGCGCCGCGCCGCCACCGGCTCAGCCGGCCGAGACGACGTAAGCCTTCAGCGCCTCCGCTTCGTGCTCGGCCTCGTCGATCCGCGCCTTCACCAAATCGCCGATGGACACCAAGCCCACGAGTTCGCCGTTCTCCAGCACGGGCAGGTGGCGGACGCGATGGTGGGTCATCAACTCCATCGCCTCCGACACCCGCGTGTGCGGCGTGACGGTGACGAGGTCGCGCGTCATCAGCTTCTCGGCCGGGAGTTGCGTGGTGCCTTGGCCCTGGTTCGCCATCCCGCGCACGATGTCGCGCTCGCTGATGATGCCGAGCAACCCGCCCGCGGCGTCGCGCACCAGGGCGGCGCCGATGCGGTGCTCGGTCAGGGCACGGGCCACGGCGAGGACCTTGTCGTCCGGCGAGACGGAGAAGACCTCTTGGCCCTTGCCCTTCAGGATGACGCTGATCACCATGCGTCGCTGCTCCCAATTGCGGTCGCGCCAGCCTGCCCCCCGGCAAGGGGGCAGGCAAGGGAATCCGTCGCTGCGGCGCGGTGCCTACTCGGCCGCCCGCGCGGGCTCCGCGGCGGGCTGGTTGGTGAGCTGGGTGCGGACCAGCTCGGCGAAGCGCCCGCCCTGCGCCACGAGCGTCTCGAAGGTGCCGCGCTCGGCGATCCGGCCGGCGTCGAACACCAGGATTTCGTCGGCATCGCGCACGGTGGACAGCCGGTGGGCGATGATGAAGGTGGTCCGGCCCGCCATCAGCGCGTTCAACGCCTTCTGGACCCGCGCTTCTGTCGCGGCGTCCAGGGCGCTGGTCGCCTCGTCCAGGATCAGCACCGGCGGGTCCTTGATCAAGGCGCGCGCGATCGCGAGGCGCTGCCGCTGGCCGCCCGACAGGCTGGAGCCGCGCTCGCCGACCAGGGTGTCGTAGCCCCTGGGCTGGCGGGTGATGAAGTCGTGCGCCTCCGCCATGCGGCAGGCGTGCTCGATCTGCTCCTGCGTCGCGTCGGCCCGGCCGACCAGGAGGTTGTCCTTGATCGTCCGGTTGAAGAGCATGCTTTCCTGGAAGACCACGCCGACGTTGCGGCGCAGGCTGTCCAGGGTGAAATCGCGGAGGTCGTGCCCGTCCAGCGTGACCCGCCCTTCCACCGGGTCCCACAGGCGTTGGAGCAGCGCCATGGCGGTGGACTTGCCGGCGCCGGTCTGGCCCACCAGCGCCACGGTGCGGCCAGGCGGCGCCTGGAACTCGACGCCGTCCAGGATGCGCGGCCCGCCCGGGTAGGCGAAGGCCACGCGCTCGAAGGCGACGTAGCCCTGCGCGCGCGGCAGGTCGAGGGCGCCGGGCTTCTCCGGCACCGTGGTCTGGGCGTCCATCACCTCGAAGAATTCGGCCATGGAGGGCATCTGGAACAGCAAACGCGACACGAAGGCGACCGCGCCTTCCATCTTGCCGATCAGCAGGGTGGCGAAACCCATGAAGGTGACGATCTCGCCCACCGTCGCCTTGCCGTCCAAGTGCAGCACGGTGCCGAGCACGAAGATGGAGATGACGGTGACCGTGCTGGCGGCGCGGGTCAGGACGGACACCACAGCCCACCAGTTCAGCACCGGGAACTGGTGGTCGAGCACCTGCTTGACGATGTCGCCGAAGAGCCGTGCTTCGCTGTTCAGCCGGGTGAAGGCCTGCACCACCACCACGTTGGAGAGCGCGTCCTGGGCGTTCCCGGCGAGCCGCGTTTGCAGCTTCTCCACCGTGGCCTGCGCGCTTTCCGTCTTCTGGATGACCAGCGCCGTGATCGCGGCGAACACCACCACCAGCACCACCAGCAGCAGGCCGAGGCGCCAATTCAGCGCCAGGGTCAGCGGCAGCAGCACCAGCGCCGCGACGAAGGTGACGAGGTGGTCGCGGAAGAAGGTGAGCCAGAGGCCGAACAGGTTGTCCGTGCCCACCAGCATCACCTTCATCAGGCGGCCCGATTGGATGTCGCCGTGGAAGGAGAGCGGCATGGAGAGCACGTGCTCGAAGTAGCGCTGCATCCAGAACAGCCGGTTCCGGTGCGCCATACGGTCGGACAGGAGCGAGATGGCGACGTTGGCGCCGATGCCCGACAGGCCCACCGCGCCCCAAAGGGCGAGCAGCGCGAGGGCCTGCGCCCACACCGAGTCGCGGCTCATCCCGGACGCGGAGGAGAGCAGGTCCACCACCCGGCCGAACAGGACCGGCTCCAGGAACTGCAGCCCGGCCAGCGCCACGTTGGCCGCGCCCAACCCGATCGCCACCCACTTGTCGGCGGCCAGCAGCCCCAGAACCCGCGCGTAAAGCTTGAAAAAATGCATCCGGCCCTGTCCCCGAGCGTCTTCCGGCCGCAACCGGACCCGCGCGCGCCAGCGCCGGCGGAGCGTGCCTACAGGCCGTCGCCGTCCCCCGGCAAGGCTCGCCGGGCGTCCGCCGGGCGCGGCGGGAGCACCGGAACATCGGCCCAACCAACCTAGAGTTCCCCTGCGGCGGCCTTTCCGGTCCCGAGTCCGGGGCGCGTGCGCGACGCCCGGGTCGCTGCCTTTGCCCGCTGCGCAGGGGGCGAACGCGGATTTGAACGCCGCCGCGGCCGGTCGGGCGGCGGGGGCACGCCAGGGCGGCCCGCCGTGTCGGCGCCGAGATGGACTGCCCCGCGCTTCCGCCACACACTGCGCCGGCCCGGTCGAGGCCGCAACGAAAACCCGGAGGAACACGCCGAACCATGGTGACACGCCGCCGCGCAACGCTCGCAGCCGGCGCTGGCCTGCTGGCCGCGCCCCGCCTCCTCGGTCGACCGGCCGCAGCGCAGGGGGGCGGCGCCTACCCGAACCGGACGATCCGCCTGATCGTCCCCTTCACGCCCGCCGGCACCACGGACATCGCCGCGCGCATCCTGGCCGAGCGGCTGACGCAGCGCCTCGGCCAGCAAGTCGTGGTGGAGAACCGCCCCGGCGCCGGCGGCAACGTCGGCTCCGACGCGGTCGCGAAGGCGGACCCGGACGGCTATACGCTGCTGATGTGCACGATCAGCAGCGGCGCCATCAACTACAGCCTCTACGGTCCGCGGATGCCCTACAAGCCGGAGGACCTCGCCGGCGCCGGGCTGATGCTGAAGGTGCCCAACGCCATCTTCGTCACCAACGACCTGCCGGTCCGCACCCTGCGCGAGCTGGTGGACCACGCCAAGACGCGGCCGGGGCAGCTCAACATCGGCTCCTCCGGAGTCGGCACCAGCCTGCACATGACCGGCGAGCTGCTGAAGAACGCGGCCGGCATCGACATGCTGCACGTGCCCTACCGCGGCTCCGGGCCGATGCTGCAAGAGGTGATCTCCGGCCGCATCCAGGTGGCGGTGGACAACCTGCCCTCCGTCATCGGCCACCTCCGCGAAGGCAGGCTGCGGCCCTTGGCGGTGACGACCGCGACCCGCACGCCCGCCCTGCCCGATGTGCCGACCACGGCGGAGGCCGGCTTCCCGGCGGTGGAAGCCACAGCTTGGTTCGGCGTGCAGGCGCCCGCGCGCACCCCGCGGCCGATCATCGAGCGCCTCGGCGCCGAGATCGACGCGGTGACGAAGGAGCCGGAAACGCGCGCCAGGATCGCGGAACTCGGCGGCATGGCGCCCGGCCTGACGCCGGACGGCGGCACCTCGCCCGAGACCTTCGAAGCGTTCGTCCGGGCCGAGATCGCCAAGTGGAGCGAGGTGGTCCGCCGCTCCGGCGCGACGGTGGAGTAGGGGGCCGTGGAAGGCCTTTCCCGCCGCGCGGCGACGGCGCTCGCGTTCGCCGGCTTGGCAGCCTCCCGGCCCGCTTCGGCGCAGGAGGCTTGGCCCAGCCGCCCGGTCCGCCTGGTCATCCCCTTCACCCCCGCCGGCACCACGGACCTCGTGGGCCGGCTGGCGGCGGAGCGGCTGTCGGCGCGGCTTGGGCAGCAGGTGGTGGTGGAGAACCGCCCCGGCGCCGGCGGCAACGTCGGAGCGGAGTCCGTCGCGCGGGCCGAGGCGGACGGGCACACCCTGCTGCTCACCACCATCGGCACCGGCGCCATCAACTTCGCCGTCTACGGCGACAAGATGCCCTACAAGCCCTCCGACCTCGCCGCGGTCGGCCTGCTGGTGAAGGTGCCGAACGTGCTGATGGTGGCGAACGGCCTGCCGGCGCGCACCGTTGGGGAACTGGTGGCGCTGAGCAAGTCGCGTCCGGGCGGGTTGAACTACGGCAGCGCCGGCATCGGCTCCTCGCCGCACGTCTGCACGGAGTTGTTCAACATCATGACCGGGGCGCGCATGACGCACGTGCCCTACCGCGGCAGCGCGCCCATGCTGACCGAACTGATGGCGGAGCGGCTGGAAGTGGGCATGGACAACATCCCGTCCTCCCTCGCCTTCATCAAGGAAGGCAAGCTGCGCGCCGTCGCCACGACCGGCGCGAAGCGCAGCCCTGTGCTGCCGGAAGTCCCCACGCTGGACGAGGCGGGCGTGAAGGGCTTCGAGGCCACAGCCTGGTTCGGCGTCCTCGCCCCCGACGGCACGCCGCGCGCCGTCATGGAGCGGCTGGGCCGCGAGGTGGACGCGGTTGCCCGCGAGCCGGCCTTCCGCGCCCGCATCGAGCCGCTGGGCGGCGACCTGCCCGGCTTGAAGCCGGACGGCGGCACCTCGCCAGAAACCTTCGAGGCGTTCCTCGCCGCCGAGCGGCGCAAGTGGCTGGAGGTGGCGCAGCGCAGCGGCGCCAAGGTGGAGTGAGAAGGATGCCCAGCCTGCCCCGCCGCGGCGTGCTAGGAGCCGGCGCGGCCCTGCTCGCCGCGCCCGCCGCGCTCCGCGCCCAAGAGGCATGGCCGGCGCGGACGGTCCGCCTCGTCGTCCCGTTCCCGCCGGCCGGCACCACCGACATCACCGGGCGCATCGCCGCCGAGATGCTCGGGCCGCGGCTCGGGCAAACGGTGGTGGTGGAGAACCGCGCCGGCGCCACCGGCAACATCGGCGCCGAGCACGTCGCGCGCAGCGACCCGGACGGCTACACGCTGCTCCTCTGCACCATCTCCACCGCGTCCATCAACTACGCGCTCTGGGGCGCGCGGATGCCGGTGAAGCCGGAGGACCTCGCGGCGGTGGCGCTGCTGATCCGCGTGCCGAACGTCGTCTTCGTGCCCGCCTCGTCGACCTTCCGCACCGCGGCGGAGCTGATCGCCGCGGCCAAGGCGCGGCCCGGCGCGCTGAACTACGGCAGTTCCGGCAGCGGCGGCTCGCCGCACATGACGATGGAGATGCTGAAGCTCCGCACCGGCACCGACATGGCGCACGTGCCCTTCCGCGGCGCCGGGCCGATGCTGGTGGAGGCGGTTGCGGGCCGGCTCGACGCCGGCTGCGACAACATGCCCTCCTGCATCGGCCACATCCGCGACGGGCGGCTCAGGGCGCTGGCGGTGAGCGGCGCGAAGCGCTCCCCGTCGCTCCCGGACGTCCCGACCATGGCGGAAGCGGGCGTGCCGGATTTCGAGGCAACGGCTTGGTTCGGCGTGCAGGCGCCAGCGCGGACGCCACCGGCCATCGTGACCCGGCTCGGCGCCGAGTTGGACGCCATCACGCGCGACCCCGGCTACCGCGCCCGCATCGCCGAACTCGGCGGCGACCCGCCGAACCTGACGCCCGAAGGCGGCAGCACGCCGCAGGCTTTTGAAGCCTTCATCAAGGCCGAGATCGCCAAATGGGCGGAGGTGGTGCGGGTGTCGGGCGCGAAGGTGGACTGACGACCCGCCCCCCGGCGGCCCGGCCTCAGCCGCCGACCATCCCGGGCCCGATCGGTATCCCGCCGCGGCGGGCGCCGGCCGCCGTTTCGCCGAAGATCGGGCGGAAGCTCTCGGGCAGGGCGCGCGAGGTGCGCGTCGAGAGCCAAGCGCCGAGCACCCGCGGAGGCCCGGCCGCCGCGTCGTCCGCCCGTTCCGGCGCGGCCGAGCAGCGCCGCCAGACCAGATGCGGGTTGAGCAGCAGCAGGTCGCCGGCCCGGAGCGGGATGGCGAGCGCCTGGCCCGGCGCGGCCGCCGCCGCGTCCAGCGCCGCCACCGCGGCCGCCTGCGCCGGATCGAGCAGCGCGTCCACCATCGAGGCGCGGTCGTAGCGGCCGACGAAGGCGCCGCCGGGGCTGCAGAACACCGGCAGCATCATCGGTTCCGCCGAGGAGTTCCTGCGCCGGTGGGGCAGGGGCGCGTGCAATGCCGCCAGGGCGGCGCGGTCCCGGCGCATCAACTCGTTGTGCAGGCTCGCCGCCGAGTGCAGCAGCACGGCCTCGCCTTCCGGCAGCGTGCGCAGGCAGAACATCGCCACGGCGTCCGCCGGCTCGGCCAGCAACTGGCCGGTGGAGCGCTTCGGCGGGGCGACCAGGGCGCCGTCCCCGTCCTGCGGCAACGCCGCGCCGAGGTGCGCGGCGACCGCCAGCAGCGCCGCCGGGGCGGTTTCCGGCGTGAAGCGGTCGGCGGCGAGCCCGCGCAGCAGCGCGAAGCCGGCGCCGTTCTCCAGCCGGTCCGCCGCCTCGCGGAGCACCGGGCCCAGCCGCGGCATGGGCGCGTCCTCCCGCCGCTCCGGGCACGCCCCGCCGAGCGAGGCGGCCACGGCCAGGAGTTCGGCGGCCGCCTCACCGCCGACCGGCAGCATCCAGTGGGAGGGGAGCATGGTGGCGCCGGTCCAGACGTTGGGGCCGGCGCGGGGGACGAGGCGCGGGGGGATGACCATTTGTCCATCTTATCAGAGTTCTGGACGGGCGCGGCATACATTCCGCAGGCCGCATGGGAACGGCGTCGCGTCTCCCCGGCCCTTGCCGCCCGTCCGGCACCGCCGCAGGCTGGCGGAACCAAGGAGAGACGCATGGACGCACCCGCCCTCGACCTGCCGTTCGACGCCGAGGCGATGCTGCCCGGCCTCCGTCGCTGGGTCGAGTGCGAGAGCCCGACCTTCGACGCCGTCGCGGTAGGGCGCATGATGGAGGTGGCGGCGCGCGACCTCGCCTTGATGGGCGCCCGGATAGAGACGGTGCCGGGGCGCATGGGGTACGGCCCTTGCGTCCGCGCGTCCTTTCCCCACCCGCGCGCCGGCGCCGAGCCGGGCGTCCTGGTGATGGGCCACCTGGACACGGTGCACCCGACGGGCACGCTCCCCGCGTTGCCCTGGCGCCGGGAAGGCGACCGGCTGTACGGGCCGGGCGTCTACGACATGAAGGGCGGCAACTGGATCGCGGTCGAAGCCATCCGCCAACTCCAGCGGGCGGGCGTCGCCACGAAGCGCCCGGTCACGGTGCTGCTGACCAGCGACGAGGAGGTGGGCAGCCCCTCCACCCGCGACCTGATCGAGGCGGAGGCCGCGCGCCACGCCGTCGTGCTGGTGCCGGAGCCCGCGCGCCCCGACGGCGGCGTGGTGACGGGCCGCTACGCCATCGCCCGCTTCAACCTCCGCGCCACCGGCCGCCCGAGCCACGCGGGCGCGCGGCTCGCGGACGGGCGCAGCGCCATCCGCGAGATGTGCCGGCAGGTGGTGGCGATCGAGGCGATGACGACGGACGCCGCGACCTACTCGGTGGGCGTGATCCGCGGCGGGCAGTGGGTGAATTGCGTCGCCACCCACTGCGACGCCGAAAGCCTCTCCATGGCGAAGCGCCAAGCCGACCTCGACGAGGCGGTCGAGCGGATGCTGGCGCTGCGCTCCGCCACGGACGGCGTGTCGCTGGAGGTGCAGCGCGGCGTCACGCGCCCGGTGTGGGAGCCGGACGGGAAGGTCATGGCGCTGTACGAGACGGCGCGCGGCATCGCCCGCTCGATCGGCTTCGACATCACCAGCCAGAGTTCTGGCGGCGGATCGGACGGCAACTTCACCGGCGCCATGGGCATCCCGACGCTGGACGGCCTCGGCGTGCAAGGCGCCGGCGGGCACACGCTGGAGGAGCACCTGCTGGTCAGCAGCCTGGTGCCGCGCGCGAAGCTGATGGCCGGGCTGTTGCAGGTCGCCTGAGGGCGACCGTCACCCGGTGAAGCCGAACCGCGCGGCCGGCTCCCACGGCCCGCCGCGGTAGCGCCACAACAGCAGGCCTTCCGCACGGCCCTCGCGCACGGGCAGGCTCGCGGCCAGTTCGGCGTGCAGCGCGCGGGCGCGCTCCGCCGACACCTTGTTCTGCACCGTGACGTGCGGGCGCCAACCCTGCTTGTCCTGCGGCGAGAGCCAAGCCCGCCAGCGCGCCGCGAGCCGCGCGCGTAGCGCCTCCATCGCCGGCGCGGCGACGGAAAGCGCCACGCCGCGCCCGAGGAAGCGCGACGGGCCGATCCGCGCGTCCGAAGGCGCGAAGCCGCGCGCCTCCTCGGCCAGGGCTGCCAGCACCGATTGCAGTTCCGGGCCGGGCAAAGCGTGAAACAGCGTCACGTGCGCGGGCACCAAATTTCGCTCCGGCGGGAAGTGCTCCCGCCGCAGCGCGTCTAGCCAAGCTTGCGTATCCGCGTCCAGCAACAGGGTGAGGACGAGCGGGTCGGGATCGTGGTCGTCGGCCATGGCGCGCGCATCCCTACCATGCGGCGGCCGCCCTGGCGCGTCCTGCCGGTCGCGGCGAGGATGCGCGGCGATGGTCCTGCTCCTGCAATCGCTGCCCCTGCTCGTGCTGCTCGTTTTGCTGGGCACCGGGCGCGCGGGGCCGGTCGGCGCTTGCCTGGTCGCGCTCGCCGTGGCGGCGCCTGCGGCGCTGGTGTCGCTCCCGGCGGGTGCGTCGCTGCCGCGCTTCCTGGTCGAAGAGGCACTGCGCGGCGCCTTCCTCGCCGCGCAGCCGGTGGGCGTGGTCGCGGGTGGCCTGCTGTTCCACGCCGCCGTGTCGGGCCATGGGCGGGCCGAGGCGCGGCCGGCGACCGCGGCGCGCGTCTTCGCGGTCACGCTGCCCATGGGCGCCTTCCTGGAGAGTGTGACGGGGTTCGCGGTCGGCGCCGTATTCGCGCTCGGCGCGCTGCGCGGGATGGGCATCGGCGGCGCGGTCGCGGCGGCGCTGTCCTTGCAGGCGCTGGTGCTGGTGCCCTGGGGCGGGCTGGGGCCGGGCACGGCGCTGGGCGCGGTGCTGGCCGGGCTGCCGGCGCAGGAGGTGGCGCTGGTCGCCGCGTGGCCCAACGCCGCGTGGCTGGTGCTGCTCGGCCCGGTGCTGTGGTCGCTTTCCGCCCGCGCCGGCGTGCCGGTGCCGCCGCGGGAGAAGGCGGCGCAGCTCGCAATGCTGGCCGTGATCGCGGTCTTGCTGGTGCTGTGCAACCTGTTCTTGCCCTTCGAGGTCGCGGGCATCCTCGCCACCGGCCCCGTCGTGGTCTGGGCCCTGTGGCGGGCCGACCCGCCGCGCGACCCCGCCGCCGCGCTCGCCGCCGCGGCGCCCTATTTGCTGCTCACCGCTTGCCTGCTGCTGGCGCGGCTCTGGGCCGGGGCGCCGGCCTTCAAGCCCTATGCGGACCTGCCGGGCTTCCCGCTGACGCACGTGGCGGTGGTGTTGTGGCTGGTTTCGGCGGCGCTGCTGCTGCGCTTGCCGAACGGACCGGCCCGGGCGGAGGCGGCGCTCCGCCGGGCGGCGCGGCCGGCCTTGGCGATGCTGCTCTATGTGGTGTTCGGCCGGGTGCTGGCCGGCAGCGGCGTGGCGGCGGCGCTGGCGAGCGCGGCGGCCGGAGCGCTCGGGCCGCTGGCGCCCTACGCGGTGGCGCCGATGGCCCTGCTGTCCGGCATCGTCACCGGCAGCAACGTCGGCTCCAACGCGGCGCTGATGCCGGTGCAGGCGGCGCTCGGGCGCGCGTCGGGGCTGCCGGAGGCGCTGGCGCCGGGCGTCCACAACTTCGCGGGCGGGGCGGGGGCGGGCATGAGCGTGGGCGTGCTCGCCATGCTTTGCGGCCTGCTGGCGGACGGCACCCGGCCGGGCCAAGTCTGGCGGCTGCTGGCGCCTTCGATGGCGCTGGTCGTGCTGCTGGGCTGCGCCGCGGTCTGGCTGCTGCGCTGAGGGAGCCGAAGCCGGCCAACGCGGCTGTGTTCCGCCCCGGCACCACTGACGTGCGATCCGGTGTAAGAAGGCGCGGCAGGAGGGACGCGCCAGGAGCATGAAAACTCGTCGCATCGTCTTGGGTGGCGCGCTGGCCGCGCCGTTCGTCGCCCCGTCCCCGCGGGCGCAGCAAGCCGCGGACTACCCGAACCGCCCGGTCCGGCTGATCGTCACCTACCCGCCGGGCGGCGTGACCGACATCGTCGGGCGCATCTGCGCCGAGGCGCTGGGGCCGAAGCTCGGCCAGCCGGTGGTGGTGGAGAACCGCGCCGGCGCGGGGGGCAACATCGGCGTGCAGGCGGCGGCCCAGGCCGAGCCGGACGGCTACACGCTGCTGCTCGGCACCGCCGCGACGCACGGCGTCAACCCGGTGCTCTACGCCAACTCGGGCGTGGACGCCGAGCGCGACTTCGCGGCGGTCGGCACCGCCGCCGACATGGCCAACGTGCTCTCGGTGAACCCGAAGCGGCTGGACGTGGGCAGCGTCGCGGAGCTGGTTGCCACGGGGAAGCGCCGGAACCTGGTCTACGGCTCGGTCGGCAACGGCAGCTCCTCGCACCTCTCGGCGGCGACCTTCCTGCGCGCCGCCGGGTTCGAGGCGACGCACGTGCCCTACCGCGGCTCCTCGCCTGCGGTGGCGGCGCTCTTGGCCGGCGACTTCGACTTCCTGTTCGACACCACCGCCACCTCCACCGCGCACATCCGCTCCGGCGCCTTCCGTGCGCTCGCCGTCACCACCGCCCGCCGCGCCTCGTCGCTGCCGGAGGTGCCGACGATGCAGGAAGCGGGCTTCCCGGGTTATGACCTGTCGGTCTGGATGGCCGTCTTCGTCCACAAGCGCGTCCCGGAACCGGTGCTGGCGCGGCTGCAGGAGGCGTTCAACCAAGCGATGGACGAGGCCGCGCAGGCCAAGCTGCGCGCCGCCTTCGTGGACCCGCTGCGGGTGCCGGCGGCCGACCTGCCGCGGTGGGTCGCCGCGGAGAAGGAGCGCTGGAGCCGCCTCGCGCGCGAAGCCCGGCTGACGGTGGACTGATGGTCGAGACTGTCGGGGGAGGGGGCGCCGCCGCGGCGCCGGCGGCCCGGACGCGCGCGCCGAGGCCGCCGGGCTGGAGCGCCGAAGCCGCGTCGCACCTCCGGCGCGACCCGGTGCTGCGGAAGGTGGTCGCCGAGATCGGCCCCTGCACGCTGCGCCCGGCGAAGCGCGAGCCCTACGAGGCGCTGGTGCGCGCCATCGCCCACCAGCAGGTGCACGGCCGCGCGGCGGAGGCGATCCTCGGCCGCTTCCTGGCGCTGTTCCCCGGCCACGCCTTCCCGCCGCCCGAACTGGTGCTGGGAACGCCGCCGGAGGCGATCCGCGCCTGCGGCTTCTCCGGCGCCAAGCTCGCCTCCATCCGCGACATCGCCGAGAAGGCCGTCGGCGGCCTGGTGCCGACGCGCCGCGCCTCGCACCGCCTGCCAGACGAGGCCCTGATCGAGCGCCTCTGCGCCATCCGCGGCGTCGGCCGCTGGACGGTGGAAATGCTGCTGATCTTCACGCTCGGACGGCAGGACGTGCTGCCGGTGGACGATTTCGGCGTGCGCGAAGGGTGGCGCGTGGCGGCGGGACTCGACGCGCAGCCGAAGCCGAAGGAGCTGGCGCGGATCGGCGAAGCCTGGGCGCCTTGGCGCAGCGCCGCCGCCTGGTACCTGTGGCGCGCGGCCGACGCGGCCAAGCGCAGCGCGTTCAAGCCGCAATAGCCGTGGGTCTCTCAGCGCGACGCCGCGTTCTCGCCTCCATGGGGGCCGCGATCGGCGCAGGTCTGTCCACCGCGGCCTACGCGCTCGGCGTCGAGCCCGGATTACGGTTGCGTATGACGCGGTACGCGCTAACGCCGCCGAACTGGCCGCCCGGCTTCCACCTGCGGCTCGGCGTGGTCGCGGACCTCCATGCGGGGGAGCCCCACATGGGCACGGATCGCGTCCGGCGCGTCGTCGCTGCCGCCAACGCCCTGCGGCCGGACGTGATGCTCTTCCTCGGCGACCTCAACGCGTCCCACCGCTTCCTGTCTCGCCGCTTCTGGCCCGGCGAAACCGCGGCGCTGCTCGCTGATCTGCGGGCGCCGCTCGGCACCTACGCGATACTCGGCAACCACGACTGGTGGGAGGACGAAGCCGCGCAGCAGGCGAACCGCGGGCCGACCGAGGCGCACGGGGCCTTGGAACGGAACGGCATCCCGGTGCTGGAGAACACCGGCCGGCGGCTCGTGAAGGACGGCCGACCCTTCTGGCTCCTCGGCCTCGGCGACCAATGGGCTTGGTGGGGCGGGAGCGTCAGGCGGCTGCATCGCGGTGGCGTGGACGATCTTCCGGCGACACTCGCCGTCGCGGACGATGACGCCCCGGCCATCCTCATGGCGCACGAGCCAGACATCTTCCCCCAGGTTCCGTCCCGCATCGCGGTGACGCTGGCTGGGCACACCCATGGCGGGCAGGGGCGGCTCTTCGGCTGGGCGCCCTTCACCGCGTCCAAATTCGGCAACCGCTACGCCTATGGACACGTCGTCGAAGGCGATCGCCACCTGATCGTCTCCGGTGGGCTCGGATGCAGCGTCGCGCCCGTCCGCTTCGGTGCGCCGCCTGAGATCGTGCTCGTCGAGTTGGGTCAGCCGGGCGCCGGCTGAAAGAAGCTTTCCGCGACCGCCGTGAACTCCTCGGGCTTCTCCGCGTGCAGCCAATGGCCGGTGCCACGGAGGCTCAGGAAGCGCGCCGCCGGGAACAGCTCGCGGATGCGCGGCCGGTGCTCCGGCTGCACGTAGTCCGAGCGTTCGCCGAGCAGGAACAGCGTCGGCCCCTCGTAGCGCGAGTCGAAATCCGGGAAGCCCTCGATCTCGACCATCGCCGCGGCGATCTCGTCCAGGCCGCAGCGCCAGGAGGGCGCTTCACCATCGAACCGCAGGTTCTGCAACAGGAAGGCGCGCGTCGCCGCGTCCTGCACGCCCTCCGCCGACAGCGCCGCGTCCGCCTCGCGCCGCGCCAGGCCGGGGCGGAGCGGCACCGCCCGCATGGCGGCGACGATGCGCGCCTGCCGCGGCGGGTAGGGCACCGGCGCTATGTCGGCCACCAGCAGCCGCGAAACCATCCCCGGCCGGGTCAGCGCGAGCGCCATCGCCGCCTTGCCGCCCATGGAGTGCCCGAGCACGGCCGCCGGCGCGGCTCCGGCGACCTCGGCCGTTTCCGCGACGTCCGCCGCCATGCTGGCGTAGTCCATGGCCTCCGCCCGCGGCGAGGCGCCGTGGTTGCGGAGGTCCATCGCCAGCACCCGGCGCCGGGCGGCGAGGCGCTTGCCGATCGCGCCCCAGTTCCGCGCCGAGCCGAACAGCCCGTGGAGGATGACCAGCGGCGGATCGCCCGCCGCCCCGGCTTCGACGGTGTTGAGCAGCATCCCCGCTCCTTACCCGCCACGCGCCGCGATGGCGACGCTGCCGAGGATCAACGCGCCGCCGAGCAGCACGTCCCACCCCAGCGGCTCGCCGAGCCACAGGTTCGACAGCGCCACTCCGAAGGCCGGGATCGCCAGGAAGCCGAGCGAGGCGACCACGCCCGACAAGCGCCGCCCCGCCTCGATGGTCGCCCAGGTGCCGATCGGCGCCGCCACCGCGCCGACGAAGGCGGCGTGCGGCCAAGCCTCCCGCCCGATGCCGCCCGCCGGTTCCCGGAGCAGCGCCATCGGCAGGATCAGCAGGGCGCCGAGGCCGAAGCACCAGGGCAGCAGCTCCAGCACCGGGCGCTGCGGCGGCAGGCGCCGCGTGACGAGGATGGCGACGCTCCAAGCGAGGCTGGCACCCAGCAGCAGCGCGTAGCCGGCGAGGACGCCCGACGAGGCCCCGCCCGGCGGCGCCCAGGGCGCCATCAACGCCAGCACGCCGAGAAGCCCGACCGCCGCCGCCGCCCACTGCCGCGGCGACACCCGCTCGCCCAGGACCAACACGGACAGCGGCACCAGCCAGAACACCGTGACGTTGCTGAGGATGGCCGTGCGCCCCGCCGGCACGAAGCCCAACGCGAGGTGGGTGAGCGCGAAGAAACCGCCGAGTTGCAGCAGCCCGATGGCGGCCACCGCCGGCAGGTCCGCCCGCCGCGGCGCCCGCAACCGTCCGAGCGCCGCCAGCAGGGTAGCCGACACCAGCGCGGCCAGCCCGGCGCGGTTCAGCGCGAACCAGAGCGGCGTGGCGTGGGCGAAGGCGTGCTTGGTGACGGGCCAAATCCCGCCGAACAGGAGCACGGAGACCGCGAGGTAGCGCAGCCCCGCCGGGGCCGGCATCACGCCCCGCCGCGCCCGCTCAACTCATCATCCAGCCGCCGGACACGTCCAGGATGGCGCCGGTGACGAATTCCGCGTCCGGCCCGGACAGGAAGCACACGGCCCGCGCCACCTCCTCCGGCTCGCCGGCGCGGCCGAGCGGCGTCGCCGCGACGATGGCCTGGTTCGTCTCCGGGGCGGTGAGCTTCGCCAGCGGCGTGAGGATGCGCCCCGGCGCGACCGCGTTCACCCGGACGCCGTGCGGCCCCAGCTCGCCGGCCCAGTGGCGCGTGAGGCCGACCAGCGCCGTCTTGGTCGCGGTGTAGTGGCCGCTGACCAGCGGCGTCCACACGCGCCCGGAAACGGACGCCATGTTGACGATCCAGCCGCGCTTGCGCGCCACCATCCCCGGCGTGAGGCGCCGCGCCATGTTGAAGCAGCCGGTGAGGTTGACCGCGACCACCGCGTCCCACTCCGCGCCGTCCATTTCCCAGATCGGCACCGGCTTGCCGTCGCGCTTCGGGCTGATGCCGGCGTTGTTGACCAGGATGTCCACCGGGCCGAGCGCCGCTTCCACCGCGGCGCAGGCCCGATCGACCGCGGCGCGGTCCGCCACGTCGCACCGCTCGGCGTGGCCGCCGCAAGCCCGCGCCGCTTCGGCCGCGAGGCCCGCGTCCGTGTCCAACACCGCCACCCGCGCCCCGCGCGTCGCCAGCTCGGCGGCCACGGCGGCGCCGATCCCGCGCCCGCCGCCGGTGACGAGCGCCACGCGGCCGGCGTGGGTCCGCGGCGCGTCGGTCGCCATCGCCGCCTAGCCCTCCGCCACCCGGAGCACGATCTTGCCGATGTGCTTGCTGCTCTCCATCAGCGCGTGCGCCGCCGCCGCTTCGGCCATCGGGAACACCTTGAAGACCGGCGGCGCGCAGCGCCCGGCATCGAGCAGCGGCCACACCTTTTCCCGCAGCGCCGCGGCGATCTCGCCCTTCTGGGCCGTGGTGCGCGGCCGCATGGTGCTGCCGGTGACGGTGAGGCGGCGCACCATGATCGGGCGGAGGTCCACCTCGTCCGCCACGGCGCCGCCGAGGAAGGCGATGATCACCAAGCGCCCGTCCATCCGCAGGCATCGCAGGTTCCGCTCGAAATAGGCGCCGCCCACCATGTCCAGCACCACGTCGGCCAGCTTGCCCTCGGTGATGGTCTTCACCTCCTGGACGAAGTCCTGCTTCTTGTAGTCGATGGCGGCGTCGGCCCCGAGGTCGAGGCAGGCCTGGCACTTCTCCGGGCTGCCGGCGGTGGCGATGACCCGCGCCCCGAACGCCTTGGCGAACTGGATGGCGGTGACGCCGATGCCGCTGGTGCCGCCGTGGACCAGCGCCGTCTCGCCCTCCTTAAGCCGGCCGTGCCCGAACAGGTTGGCCCAGACGGTGAATGCGGTTTCGCACAGCGCCGCGGCGCGCACGGCGTCGTAGCCGCGCGGCCAGGGCAGGCACTGCGGCGCCGGGGCGACGCAGTATTCGGCGTAGCCGCCGCCGTTGGTCAGCGCGCACACGCGGTCGCCCGGCTTCCAGGCGCCGGCGGCCTGCGGCCCGGCGGCCACCACTTCGCCCGCGACCTCCAACCCGAGGATCGGGCTGGCGCCCGGCGGCGGCGGGTACTCGCCCTTGCGTTGCGACACGTCCGGCCTGTTCACGCCCGCGGCTAGGACGCGGATCAACACCTCGTCGGGACCGGGCTGCGGCACGTCGCCGGTCGCGATCTTCAGCACCTCGGGCCCGCCGCCCCCGCCGTGGGCCACGTAGGACATGCGGCGCGGGACCGCGGCGGCGTCGTTTCCTGCTGCTGCCATGGCCGGTGTCTCCCCTCCGATCGGCGGCGACGTTCCGCGCGCCGCGTGCGCGCGTCAAGCGCACCGGATCGCCGGCGGGCGGGCGGCGGGCTTGCCAGCGTCCGGCCCTGCCGCGAGTATCGTTGCATCGAGTCGCCTCGCGCAGGGACATGCCCGACCGCATCCACAGGTCCTTTATGCCCCGACGCTCCGTGCTGGCCGGATTGGCCGGTGCGGCCATCGGTCCGCGCGGCTCCGCCGGCCAAGGCGGGGCTCCGCCGCCGGCGTCGGCCAACGGCGGCGAGATCCGGTTCGGCGCGCTGTACCCGTTTTCCGGCAGCCTGTCGCTGCTCGGGGACGAAAGCTTCCGCGGCGTGGAGATCGCCGTGGAGGAGCGCAACGCCGCCGGCGGCCTGCTGTCGCGCCCGGTCCGGCTGGTCAAAGGCGAAGCGGCCGACCAGAACCAAGCGGTGGTCGAGGCGCGCCGGTTGCTCGGCGCCGAACGCGCCTCCGGCCTGTTCGGCACCTTCTCCTCCGCGCTTTCCTTCGCGGCCACGCAGGTCGCGGAGATGCAGCGCGTCCCCTATTTCGAACTGGGCGCCATCGGCGACCCGATCACCGAGCGCGGCTTCCGCACCCTGTTCCGCACCTGCCCGCGCGCCTCCGACTTCGCGCGCGAGGCGGTGAACGCCGTGCCGGACACGCTGGCGCCCGCCTGGGGAGTCGCCCCTGGCGCGATCAAGGTGGCGGTCCTCCACGAGGACGGCCTGTACGGCCAGAGCGTGTCCGCCTCGCAAGAGGCGATGCTCGGCGCGCGCGGGCTGGGGCTGGTGGAGAAGCTCGCCTACCCGGCCCGGAGCCCGGACCTCTCCACCGCGGTCCAGCGGCTGAAGGGCGCGAAAGCCGACGTGGTCCTGCACACCGGCTACCAGAACGACATCATCGTGTTCTACCGCGCGATGCGCGAGGCCGGCTGGCGTCCGCGCATGGTGATCGGCTCCGGCGCCGGGTACAGCGGCGTGGACACGATGCGGGCGGTCGGGCCGGACTTCGACGGCACCATGAACGTCGATTTCACCCAGTTCGAGGTGAACGAGCGCATGGCGCCGGGCGTGAGGCGGTTCGTCGAGGCGTACCGGCGCCGCTACGGCAGCGAGCCGCGGTCGGGCCACAGCCTCGCCAACTACACCGGCGCGCGCGTCTGCCTGGACGCGGTGCAGCGCGCCGGCGGCCTGGAGGCCGACCGCGTCCGCGCCGCGATGCTGGCCACGGACCTGCCCGAAGGCGCGACGCCCAGCGGCTGGGGCGTGCGCTTCGACGAGCGCGGCCAGAACACCCGCGCCAAGCCCTTCGTGCTGCAATGGCAGAACGGCAAGCAGGTCACGGTCTTTCCCGCGGAAGCGGCCGTGGCGCGCCTGCGGGCGCAATTCGGGCCGGCCGGCTGAGGCCACCCCGCCGCCCGGGGGCGCGCGTTCAGAGCGGCTTCTGCGCCTTTTCGAGCAGCCGCGCGAAGAAGCCGGGCTTCGCCTTCTTGTCGGCCGCCGTCGCCGACGGGCGGGTCTTGGCGGCGCCCGCCTCGTGTTCGCCGGCGGCGGCCTTGTCCTTGCGCTCCAACCACCGCTCCAAGGAAAGGCCGGCCTTCGCCGCGCGCTTCGCTTCGTAGGCCCTTTGGGCCTCGGTCATCTTGCGCCCGTCCATGAGATCCCCCGCGGGAGCGTCCGCCGCTCGTCGGCCCCGATGTGGCGGGCCGCCGGGCGCGAAGCAAGCCGAGCCTTGCCGCGGCGCGCGCACGTGTCAGGGTCGGCCCATGGAAGCGCGCGTGAAAGCCGGGATTTGGGTCTCCATGGCCCTTCGGTTGGCCGACCTGGCCGGGCGGAGCGGCGTGGTGCTGCGTCGGGGCGACGCCGACAGCGGCGGCGTTCTGTGCGTGCTGCGGGGGCGTGAGGGGTTGGTGGTGCTGAGCCAGGTGCGCGACGCGGAAGGCCGGCCCGCGTGGCTGCGCGGCAGCGGCGCCGAGCTTTTGGACCAAGCCGCGGCCGACGCTTACGTGGAGCGGCAGGTGCGGCGCGACCCCGACCTTTGGGTGCTCGAATTCGAAACGCCCGACTTCCTGCCGCCCTTCGAAGCGAGAATACTTTAGACGCCATCCATGTTAACGTAATCCAAGGCATTTTATCGCAGTAACGTGTCGCCATATCGTTCAATGAGATGATGCGCTGCTCAATGCTTTGGTTTCATTCTGCTCTCCGAAGGTTGCTCGGCCTTCCCTGGCAGCACGCCGACTGGTGAACCTTGAGCCCCTGGAGATGTGTATGACGACGCCCCGACCCATCCTGATCGTCGAAGACGACGCGGCGCTCCGCGCCACGCTGGCGGAGCAGATCATGCTCGCCGGCGAGTTCCACATCGACGAGGCCGAAACGGCGGCCGAGGCCTCCGCCAAGCTCAACGAGGGCAACGCCCGGTACGACGCGATCCTGCTCGATGTCGGCCTTCCGGACGGCGACGGGCGCGAGTTCTGCGCCAAGCTCCGGCGCGACGGCAAGCGCATGCCGGTGATCATGCTGACGGGGGCGGACGCGGAGCAGGACGTGGTGCGCGGGCTGGACGCCGGCGCCAACGACTACATCGCCAAGCCCTTCCGCCTCAACGAGCTGCTGGCCCGCGTGCGCGCCCAGCTCCGCGTCTTCGACAACTCCGAGGACGCGGTGTTCACCATCGGCCCCTACATGTTCCGCCCCTCGGCCAAGCTGCTGCTGGAGCCGGCCAAGAACCGCAAGGTGCGGCTGACGGACAAGGAGTCCAACATCCTCAAGTACCTCTACCGGGCCGCCGGCAAGCCGGTGCCCCGCCAGGTGCTGCTGAACGAGGTGTGGGGCTACAACGCCGCGGTGACCACGCACACGCTGGAGACGCACATCTACCGCCTCCGGCAGAAGATCGAGCCGGACCCGTCGAAGACGCGCCTCCTGCTCACGGAAGGCGGCGGCTACCGGCTGGACGTGCAGGCGGGGCAAGAGGCCGGCATCGCCATCGGCTGACGGCGCCGCGCCTGGGGGTCGGGAGCGTGGGGGCGGCGCGGAGAAGGTCCGCGCCGCCCTTTTTCTACGCCGGCGTCAGCGGTCGGTGAGACGCAGCTCGATCCGCCGGTTGCGTGCGTAGGCTTCCGGCGTGTCCGCCGCGTCGAGCGGCTGGTTGTCGCCGAAGGCGGTCGCCGCGACGCGGTTGGCAGGCAAGCCTTCTTGGATCAGCAATTGCGCCACGGCGATTGCCCGCGCCGCCGAAAGCTCCCAGTTGGAAGCGAACCGGCCGCTGCGGATGGGGTTGCGGTCGGCGTGGCCGTCCACCCGCAACACCCAGTTCACGTCGGGCGGGAAGCGAGACACCAGCTCCTGGAACAGCCTGGCGATGGCCCGGATCTGTTGCTGCCCGCGGTCGGAAAGCTCGGCGCTACCGGCCGGGAACAGCACCTCGGACTGGAACACGAAGCGGTCGCCGACCACCCGCACCTCCGGCCGCTCGCCCAGCAGGTCCCGCAGCCGGCCGAAGAAGTCGCTTCGGTAGCGCTGCAGCTCCTCCACCCGCGCGGCCAGCGCCGCGTTCAACCGGGTGCCGAGGTTGGCGATCTGCACATCCTTCTCGCGCGCGCCGGCTTCGGACACCTCCAACGCCGCCGCGACGCGCGCGATCTGCGCCCGCAGCTCGTCCAACTGGCGCGTCAGCAGCGCCACCTGGGCGCGGGCGCTTTCGGCGAGCCGGCCCTGTTCGCCCGCCCGCGCCTCGGCCGCCTCGCGCCGCTCCTGCTCGCCGCCGGCGCGGCGCGACGCCTCCTGCGCCTGCCGCTCCAACTGGTCGCGCAACGCGGTCAGCGCGCGCACCTGGTCGTAGAGGGTGGCGAGGTCGGCCACCCTCGCCTCGATGGTGGCGCGGTCCACGCGCGCCTGCGCTTCCAGCGCCGCCGCGTGCGCCGCCTCCTGCTGCCGGGCCGACCGCTCCGCTTCGAGGTCGCGGGCGGCCCGCGCCTCCGACTCGGCGGCCCGCGCGACGGCCTGCTGCCGCGCCGCGCGCTCGGCCGTCAGGTCGCGCGCCACCTGGGCCGCGTCGCCGCCTGCCGCTTCGGCGCGCCGGAGCGCCTCCGCCAAGCGCTGTTCGAGGGAAGCCAAGCGCTCGGCCCCGCCGCGCGACGCGAGGTCGAGGTCGGTGACGCGCGCCGCCAGCCGGTCGCGCTCGCCCCGGATGGCGTCGCGCTCGGCGCCCGCCCGCTCCCGCTCCTCGCGCGCCTCCCGGAGCTGCGCGGCCAGGGCGTCGCGCGCGGCGGCGGCGGCGCGGAGTTCGGTCGCGGTGCGGTTCACGGCGCCGCGGAGTTCCGTCGCCTGCCCGCGCTCCAGCGCCAGCATCTCCGCCAGCTCCGCCACCTGCCGGTTCACCCGGTCGAGCGCCTGGTCCCGCGAGGACAGGGCGACGGACAGGAAGCCCTGCGCCAGCGCGAAAACCAGCAGTACGAAGATGATGACCATGAGCAGGGTGGACAGCGCGTCCACGTAGCCCGGCCAAGCCTCCAGGCCGCCGCCGCCGTGCGACCGCCGCCTGCCGCGCGCGAGCGCCACGCCCGCGGCGCCCTACCGCGGCGCTTCTTCGGCGATGGCGGCGATGGTGCGCGCCAGCACCTTGATCTCGTTCCTGATCTCGGCCGTGGACTGGGCGCGGCCGTGCGCCACCTCCTCCAGCAGCCGGGACAGGTAGATCTCCGTGTTGCGGAGGTGGTTGCGGCTCTGCTCGTCGAGCACGTTGGAGCCGCGCGCGTCCGCCAAGCGCTGCAGGGCGGGCGCGAGCGCCGCCTGCTGCTCCGCCACCCGCAGCATGAGGCTCTGCCCGGCCCGCATCTGGTCCGCCAGGATCGCCAGCCGGTCCGTCAACGTGTTCAGCGCCTGGGCGCCGGTGGCGCGCCCTTCCTCGCCCCGCTCCATGGTGCGCTGCAACCGCTCCAGGTTTTCGGCCGTCTGCTCCAGCAGCGCCTGGACGTAGGCCGGGACGCTGCCCATGCCTTCGCCCTCCGGCCCGAGCACGCCGGACGACAGGCGCGTGATGCCGGCGAGCCACTCTTCCAGCTCGTTGAAGAAGCGCGTCTGCGCCTGGCCGGCGCTGAGGTCGAGGAAGCCCAGCACCAGCGCGCCGGCGAGGCCCAGCATGGAAGCGGAAAAGGCCGTGCCCATGCCGCGCAAAGGCTGCGCCAGCCCGGCCTTGAGCTGGTTGAAGAGCTGGTTCAGGTCGCCGGAGCCGACCGACATGTTGCCGATCACGTCGGAGATGGAGCCGATGGTGAGCAGCAGCCCCCAGAAGGTGCCGAGCAGGCCGAGGAAGATCAGCAGCCCGATCATGTAGCGCGACACCTCGCGCTGCTCGTCCAGGCGCGACGCGATGCCGTCCAGCACGCTCCGCATGGCGAGCGCCGACAGCGAGAGCCGGTCGGCCCGCCGCGCCGCGAACATGCTGGCCATCGGCCCGAGCAGCCTCGGCGCCGGTTGCGCCGGCGCGTCCGGACGCGGCGAGCGGAACCGCTCCAGCCACTCCACCTCCGGCCGCAGCATCAGCACCTGCCGCACGGTCCAGGCGATGCCGATCAGCAGCACGCCGAGGATGATGCTGTTCAGCACCGGGTTGCTGGCGAAGGCGTGGCCCAGCTCGCCCGACAGCAGCACGGCCACCGCGGCCACCGCGAGGAGGAAGCCGAGCATGCGCCAGAGGTAACGGAGCGGTGGGGTCATGGGGTGCGGCTCATCCTCCGCCCCGCCGGGGCGCGGCGGCGGGCGGCAGTATGTCGGCGGCGTCCACCGCTTCCGGCGTGCGGCCGAGGGGGCGGAGGTCGATCCGGGTCGGCGCCAGCCCGCCGTTGGCGAGGGCCGATTTCACCGCCAAGGCGCGGCCGAGGCTGAGGCGGCGCGCGGCGGAGACGTCGGCTTCGGGGCCGCTCGCCTGCGCTTCCACGGTGACGCGCCCCGCGCCGGCCGATTCGGCCAAACGGCGGCCGAGTTCCTCGACGCGGACGGCGGCGGCTTCGGACAACTCCTCGCGCCCGGCCGCGAATCGGATCCGCCAACGGCCCTCGGTCATGGCCTCGAAGGCGGCGCCGTTTTGATCGGGGGGCCGCGGCGTGCCGTCGGGGGCGAGCGCCGCCGGGGCAGGCG
>NZ_BAAAFZ010000052.1:0-11349 GCF_039523795.1 Craurococcus roseus
GCGGGGGCGGCGCCGGCGGCGTGTCGAGCGGAGGGGGCACCACCGGCGGGGGCGCGATCGGCGGCGCGGGCTCGGGGGTGCCCTGCGCCGGCGGGGCCGGGGGCGGCGCCTCCGGTTCCGGTTCCCGCCCGCGCAGCCGCCCGAGCCAGTCGCGCAGCGCCATGGCTACCTCGCCTCCCCGGCAGCGGTTGCCATGAGCCCGGCGGCGGCGGCCGCGGCGGCGCGCCCGCGCAGGAGCGCCCCGCGCGGCACGGGCGCCGCACCGTCCGTCAGCCGCAGTGGCGCGAAGTGCTCGGTGTGGCCGCGGTTGCCGGCCTCGAACAGCACCGTTTCCTCCTGGCCGACGCGCCCGGCGCAGAAGCGCGCCGCCGCCGCGGCGCCGGCTTCGCGCAGCCGCGCCGCGCGTTCGCGGCGGAGCGGCACCGGCACGGCCGGCATCCGGGCGGCGGGCGTGCCGGGGCGCTCGGAGTACGGGAAGACGTGCAGGAAGGAGAGTCCCATCTCCTCCACCAAGGCGAGCGTGTCGCGGTGGTGCGCGTCGGTTTCGGTGGGGAAGCCGGCGATCAGGTCGGCGCCGAGGGCGATGCCGGGCCGCGCGTCGCGGGCGCGGCGGGCGGCGGCGAGGGCGTCGGCGCGGCGGTGGCGGCGCTTCATCCGCTTCAGGACCAGGTTGGCGCCGTGCTGGAGGGAGAGGTGGAGATGGGGCATGAGGCGCGGCTCCTCGGCGAGCAGGCGCCACAGCTCGTCGTCGAGGGCGGCGGGGTCGAGGGAGGACAGGCGCAGGCGCGGCAGCTCCGGCACCAGCGCCAGCAGGCGGCGGACGGCGGCGCCCAGCGTGGGGCGGCCGGGCAGGTCGGCGCCGTAGGAGGCGATGTCCACGCCGGTCAGCACCGCTTCCTTGTGGCCCTGCTCCACCAAGTCGCGCAGCCGGGCCGCGAGGGCATCGGCCGGGACGGAGAAGGACGGGCCGCGGCCCCGGGGGATCACGCAGAAGGTGCAGGCGTGGTCGCAGCCGCCCTGGATCTGCAGGAAGGCACGGGTGCGCCCCTCCCCGGGGCCCGCGGCGGCGGGGGGCGGGACGGGGGGCGCCGGCGCTCCGCCGCCGCGCGCCCACGCCTCAGGGCGGAGCTTGTCCGTGTTGGGCACGACGCGGGCCACGCCGGGCAGCGACGCCCAGCGTTCCGGCGCGATGTGCGACGCGCAGCCCGTCACCAGGATGGGCGCGGCGGGGTTCCGCCGGTGGGCGGCGCGGATGGCCTTGCGCGCCTGTTTCTCGGCTTCGGCCGTCACCGCGCAGGTGTTGACCAGCACGGCGCCGCGGTGGCCGGCGCGCTCGGCCAAGGGCCGCATGGCTTCGGACTCCGCCGCGTTGAGGCGGCAGCCGAAGGTGAGCACCTCCACGCTCATGCGGCGGCGTGGGCCGGGGCGGCGGGCTCGGGGAGCGCGTCCAGGTCGAGTTCGCCGGTGAAGGCGGTGGCGACCGGGCCGGCCATCAGCACGTGCCCGTCCGCTTCGCGCCACTCGATCTCCAGTTCGCCGCCGGGCAGGACCACGGTGGCGCGGCGCCCGGTGAGGCCGCGGCGGTGGGCGTTCACCAGCGCGGCGCACGCGCCGGAGCCGCAGGCGCGCGTGGGGCCGGCGCCCCTTTCCCACATGGCGAGCAGGATGCGGTCGGGCGCGACCACCTGCGCGAAGCCGATGTTGGCGCGCTCGGGGAAGAGCGGGTCGCGCTCCAGCGACGGGCCGAAGGTGTCGAGGCGCAAGCGCGACAGGTCGGGGACGAAGAAGGTCGCGTGCGGGTTGCCGATCGAGCAGGCCGCCGGGTCACCGACCGGGCCGCGCGAGATCGGCAGGTGCAGGGTGTCGAACTCCCGCGCCAGCGGCACGTCGCGCCAGCCGAGGCGGGCGGGGCCCATGTCCACGCGCCAACGGCCATCGGGCAGCGCTACCGCGGGCAGGTCGCCGCTGACCGTGCGGACGGTGACGCGCGGGCGGCCGGTTTCGGCGGCGAGCAGGGAGGCGACGCAGCGGGTGGCGTTGCCGCAGGCGCCGGCCTCCGAGCCGTCGGGGTTGCGGATGCGCATGAACACGTCGGCGCCGCCGCCCTCGGCCGGCTCCAGCACGATGAGCTGGTCGCAGCCGACGCCGGTGTGGCGGTCGGCGACCGCGGCGGCGCGGGCCGGCGTCAGGCGCAGGTCGGGGCGGCCGCGGGCGTCGAGCACCACGAAGTCGTTGCCGAGGCCGTGCATCTTGCGGAACGGGAGCGTCATCACGGCCGGAGATATGCGGCCGGCGCAGGCGCGATCCAAGTGACGGTCCGGAGGCGGCCGGCCGGCCGCCAGGAACGCAGCCCCGGAACGGAACCCGCGCCCCTTTCCCGAGACCCTATGGCGACGGCCGGGGCCGGGGCTCGACGGCCGGCCCTACCCCGCCGCCTCCAACGGCGCCGCGCTCCGCGCGATGGCACGGCCGAGCGCCACCGCAAGCTCGTCCAGGCGGTAGGGCTTGCGCAAGGTTTGCACGCCGGCCGGCGCGCTGCCTTGGGCGAGCGGCTCGCTGTAGCCGGTGGCGAGCACCACGGCGACCCGGGGATGGGACAGGCGCAGGGCCGCCGCCAGCTCGACGCCGCTTATGCCGCCCGGCATCAGGACGTCGGAGAACACCGCGTCCACGCGCGCGCCGCCCGCGAGCACCGCCAGCGCCTCGGCCGCGCTCCCGGCGCGTTCCGTCGCGTAGCCCAGATCCTCCAGGAGCGAACAGGCGAAGGCGGCCACGTCCGGGTTGTCCTCCACCACGAGGACCGTCCTGCCGACGCCTTGCAAGACGGAGAGCCCTTCGGCTTCCGGCGCGCCGCCCGCCTCGACGGGTCGCGCCGCCGGCGGGCCGGCGGCGTCCGCCGTGCCGGCCCGCGGCAGGTGGAAGAACACCGCCGTGCCCCGCCCCGGTTCGCTTTCGACATGGATGTCACCGCCCGATTGCGTGACGAAGCCATGCACCTGGGACAGGCCCAGCCCGGTGCCCTTCCCCGCCCCTTTTGTGGTGAAGAAGGGTTCGAAGATGCGGGCGAGCAAATGCGGCGGTACGCCTTCGCCCGTGTCCTTGGCGGCGATGCACACGTACTCGCCCGCCGCGCGCTCCGCCGAGGCGCTGAGGGCGACGTTGCGCGCCTGGACAGTGAGGGTACCGCCTCCCGGCATGGCGTCGCGGGCGTTGACCGCGAGGTTGAGGACGGCCACTTCGAGCTGCGAAGGGTCAGCGTGGACGGGCCACAAGCCGGGGGTGATGTCGGTCGTCACCGCGACGCTGGGGCCGAGGGTCTGCCGCAGCAGCGCGGACATGCCCGCCAGCCGTTCCGCCACGTCGAAGGTTTCGGGCTTGAGCGGCTGCCGGCGGGCGAAGGCCAGGAGCCGCCCCGTCAGCTCGCGGGCGTTCTGCCCGGCCTGGATCATGCCTTCCAGGATCGCCGCGCGGCGATCCTCGGGCACGGCGGGGCGCTTGAGCAACGCCGCGCCGCTGGCGACCACTTGCAGGATGTTGTTGAAGTCGTGCGCCACGCCGCCGGTGAGCTGGCCGAGCGCCGCCAGCCTCTCGGCTTGGCGGGCCGACTCCTCCGCGCGGCGGCGCTCCTCCATCGAGCGCAGGAGGGCGGCGGTGCGCTCCTCAACCAAACGTTCCAGCTCGGCGCGGTGGCGGGCTAGCGCCGCCTCCGCCGCGCGGCGCTCCGTGACGTCGAAGAGCACGCCGATGAAGTGCGGGCCGTCCGCTTGCTCCACGCGGCGGCCGAAGGCCGAAAGCCAGCGCTCCTCGCCGTTGTCGGCGCGCACGACGCGGTACTCGATGCCGTAGGGCTCGCCATCGCGCGCGCAACGGTCCGCCGCTTCCGACACCCGCGCGCGGTCGTCCGCGTGGAGGCGGTCCATCCACATCCCGTAAGTCGCGCAGCCGTCCGGCCGTCGCCGGTAGCCCAGCATGGCGAAGTGATTGGCCGTCCAGGTCGCTTTCCCAGTGGCGAGCGCCACGTCCCAGGTGGCCATGCCGGCGCCCTCGACGGCCAGGCGCAACCGCTCCTCGCTCTCGCGCAGGGCCGCCTCGGCGCGCCGCCGCTCCGCAACCTCATGGCGCGCCGCGACGGCCGCAGCGGCCATCTCGGCCAAGTCCTGCACGAGCGAGATGTCGTCCTCGGACCATGCGCGCGGCGCGCCGTCGGTGACGCAGAAGGCGCCCAGCACCCGACCGTCCGGCGCGCGCAGCGGCGCTCCGAGGTAGGCCGCCACGTCCATTTCGGCCACGGCGGCGTTGCCGCGGGCCCGCGGGTGGGCCAGCGCGTCCGCGACCGCCAGCGGGGCGCCGTCCTCGACCACGTGCCGGCAAAAAGAGTGGCTGAGGGGGGTTTCGCGCGAGGAGGCCCAAGGCTCGGGCAGCCCTTGCTGGCTCTTGAAGAACTGGCGGTCGGCGTCGACCAGGGAAACCAAGGCCGTTCGGACCTTGAGGAGGCGGCAGGCCAAGCGGGTGAGGCGGTCGAACGCCGGCTCAGGCGCGCTGTCGAGCAGGCCTGTCCGGCGCAGCGCGGCGAGGCGGTCGGGAGCTGTGAGAGCGGCCCCGCCCTCGTCGCCTCCGGGCGGGGGGCGCTGCGGATGTTTCGGCATGGGACGCACGGTTTGATATAAGCGAAGCTTCCGTCGCGCAACTCCCGAATGTGTGCTCAGCGCTTCAGAATCGAGCCGAGTACCCCGCGTAGCACCGCCCCGCCGATCTTGCGGCCGAAGGTGGTGCCGAGGCTGCGGGCCATGGAGGTCGCCATGGCTTCCGCGGGGCTCTGCCGCCCCCTGCTCCGGCCGCCGCCGCTCCCGCCGCCGCCGATGATGTCGCCCAGCACGCCGCCCGGGCCGGGGTCGCGTTCGGCGGCCGGCGCGCGGCGCCCCGATCCGGCCGCAGTTCGGCGGGTCGGGGCGCGGGGGACCGTGGTGGGGATCGGCGGCCTCGGCGCCGGGGCGCCGCCGGTCCGCCACCAGGGATCGCCGCCTACCCCGCCGCCCCAAGGGTTGGCGCCGCGCGTCGGCGCGGCAGGGGCGGGCTCGGCGTCGGTGGCGGTTGTGGCTCGGCCTTGCAGGGCTTCGTAGGCCGAATCGCGGTCCAGCGGCGTGTCGTAGCGGCCGGCGAGCGGGCTGCTTGCGAGCGCGGCCTTGCGCTCCTCGGCCGTGAGGGGGCCGATGCGGCCACGGGGCGGGGCGATGCGGGCGCGCTCCACAACCGTCGGCGTGCCGTCGGCGGCGAGGGTCGAGACCAGCGCTTCGCCGACGCCAAGCTGGGTGATCGTCTCTTCCACGCGGAGCTTGGGGTTGGGGCGGAAGGTCTCGGCGGCGGAGCGGACCGCCTTCTGGTCCATGGGCGTGAAGGCGCGGAGCGCGTGCTGCACGCGGTTGCCGAGCTGGCCGAGCACGGGGAGCGGCAGGTCGAGCGGGTTCTGGGTGACGAAGTAGACGCCCACCCCCTTGGAGCGGATCAGGCGGACCACCGTTTCCACCTTCTCCACCAACGCGCGGGGCGCGTCGCGGAACAGCATGTGCGCTTCGTCGAAGAAGAAGACGAGCTTGGGCTTGTCCGGGTCGCCGACCTCCGGGAGTTCCTCGAACAGTTCCGACAGCAGCCAGAGCAGGAAGGTGGCGTAAAGGCGCGGGCTGTGGACCAGCTTGTCGGCGGCGAGCACGTTCACCGCGCCGCGGCCGTCGGGCGTGGTCAGCATCAGGTCTTCGAGCGAGAGCGCGGGCTCGCCGAAGAAGTGCTCGGCGCCGGCCTGCTCCAGCATCAGCAGGCGGCGCTGGATGGTGCCGACGCTGGCCTTGCTCACTTGGCCGTACTCGGCGCGCAGCTCTTCCGCGCGCTCGGCCACGTGGTTGAGGATGGCGCGGAGGTCCTTGAAGTCGAGGAGCAGCAGGCCCTCGTCGTCGGCGAGCTTGAAGGCTATGGAAAGCACGCCTTCCTGGGTGTCGTTCAGCTCCAGCATCCGGGCGAGCAGCACCGGGCCCATCTCGGCCACGGTGGCGCGCAGCGGGTGGCCCTGCTCGCCGAACACGTCCCAGAAGACGACGGGGCAGGCTTCGTAGGCGAAGTCCGTTTCGCCCATCTCGGCGGCGCGGGCGTCGAGCTTGGGGTTGGGCTTGCCGGGGGCGGCGATGCCGGAGAGGTCGCCCTTGATGTCGGCGCAGAAAACGGGGACGCCGGCGCGGGAGAAGCCCTCGGCGAGCACTTGGAGGGTGACGGTCTTGCCGGTGCCGGTGGCGCCGGCGACCAGGCCGTGGCGGTTGGCGCGCCTGAGCAGCAGTTCGCAGGGCGCGTCGCCGCGCCCGACCAGTATCGATTCCCGCGCCATGCCCCGAGGCTCCGCCGTTGCCCGCCCGTTCGGTATATCCGAGCGGGCGGGCGGGCGCAGCCCTGGGGGGCGGTTCAGGCGGCGGTGGCCCGCTTGCCGAGCAGCAGCGCCGCGCGCGCGGCGAGGCGGCGGCGGGTGGCCTGGGGCACCTGCCGGACGGCCTTGGCGCGCGGCAGCGCCATCTCGGCCAGCGGCGCCGGCGAGCCCGCCGCCCCGTGCTCGGCCCAGTTGTCGAAGGCCATGCGCGCCACGTTGTCCACGAAGGTCTCGGCCGCGACCCCCTCCGCGAGGACCAGGGAGTGGTCGGCGAGCTCCACGTGCCAGTAGGTGAACACCTCCGGCACCCGGGCCTCGCGGCGGACCGTCGTGCCGTTCACCAGCGCGCCGGCCTGCACCAGCGCCCCGTCCACCAGCAGCGCGTGGTCGGCGGAGACCAGCAGGTCGCGGCGCGGCAGGCCCTCGCCCAGCGCCCCGGCCGCGATCCGCACCGGCAGCACCCGCAAGGGGTCGCCGAAGCGGGTGGACACCGTCTGCCGCCCGAGCCAGCGGACCGGCTTGGCCCCGCCCCCCGCCGTCAGCACCAGGTCGCCGGCCGCCAGCGTCTCCACCGCGCGCTCGCCCGAGGGCGTCGCCACCAGCGTGCCCGCCATGAAGCACACCGGGTCGGTCTGGTCGGCGAACTCCAGGAACTCGGCGCCGTAGACCTTGGCCGTGCCGCCGCCGCCGACGGTGTCCGTGACCAGGAAGTGCTGGCCGCCGGCGTCCGTAGCGCTGGTGATCGTGTAGTCGGCCTTTTCGCCGGCGAACACGACCGTGTCGGCGCCTTCCCCGCCGTCGACGGTGTCATTGCCGCCGCCGCCGAGCACGACCACGTCGTCGCCGTCGCCGCCGAGCACGCTGTCGTTCCCGGCCTCGCCTTCCAGGGTGTCGGCGCCCTCGCCGCCCTCCAGGGTGTCGTCCCCGCTCCAGCCCCGGAGGCGGTTGTCCTCCGCGTCGCCGCGGATCAGGTCGTTGCCGGTGTCGCCCCAGGCGTCCTCGATGCTCACGAGCGCCGCGCCGGAGGACGTTGTGCCGGCGGCCAGGTCGATCGTGACGTCGGCCGCGCCGTAATAGGAGAACTCGTCCCGGCCGTCGCCGCCGTCGACCACGTCGCCCGCGTCGTCGGCGCCGTCGCCCTGGATCGTGTCGTCGCCGGCGCCGCCCCGGACGGTGTCCGCGGCCCCGCCGCCGATCAGGTAGTCCGCGCCGTCGCCGCCGTCGAGCGAGTCGGAGCCGCCGCCGCCGGCCAGGGTGTCGCCTCCGGCGCCGCCGAGAAGCGTGTCCTCGCCGTCACCGCCGTCGACGGTGTCGCCGCCGCCGCCGCCGATCACCGAGTCGTCGCCCGCCCCGGCGTCGATGGTGTCGCCGCCGTCGCCCGCCGGGTCGCCGGCCGCGTCGTCGCCCCAGAGCGTGTCGTCGCCGTCGAGGCCGACCACCGTGTCCGAACCGTCGCCGCCGACGACCAGGTCGGCGCCGGGGGTGGCCAGCGGGGAAAGGTCGTCGTCGCCGCCGTCGTTCACCGAGGTGGAGGCCGGCGAGGTCGCGGTCGCCGTGCCGTTGTTGCCGGCGGCGTCGGTGACCTCCGCCGTGTAGCCGTGGCCGCCGCCCGCCGCGCCGGCGTTGGCGAAGGTCCAGGCGCCGTTCGCGTCGATGGCGGCGGTGCCGACCACCACGCCGTTGTCCCTGATGGTGATCGTGTCGCCGGCTTGGTGGCCGGTGGCGACGCCGGTCAGGGCGGGGATGGCGCTGGTCCCGTCGCCCGGCGTGCCGGTGTCTTGGGCCAGCGCGACCGTGGTCGTGGCGGCCGGGGCGTTGGCGTCGACCGCGGTGGCGCCGGCGGTGGCGACCGAGAAGGCCTGCACGCCGTTGCCGGCGGCGTCCTTGATCGTGCCGTTGATGCCGGTGACGTTGACGTCGCCGCTGTCGGTCTGGCCCGCGGCGACCGTGTACTTGAAGACCAGCGAGCCGGTGCCGGAGCCGCTGGCGTAGGTGGCGGTGGCGCCGTTGCTCAGAGTCAGGGTCGGCGTGCCGGTGACGGTCATCGCCTCGCTGCCGGTCAGCGTGAAGCTCACCTCCTGGCCGATGCCGAAGGTGCCGGACGGGGCGGCCGCCGCCGTGATCGAGGGCGCGGCGGTGTCCACGGCGAGGGTGCCGGCGGGATTCGCCACGGCGCCGGCCGCGTTCACGGCGTTGCCGGCGGCGTCGCGCACCGTCACGCCGGCGGGCAGGTTGAGGCCCGTGATGGCGAGGTCGGTGGCCGACTGGCCGGCGGCCGGGGTGTAGGTGAAGGTCAGCGTTTGGCCGCCGCTGCCGCTGACGTAAGTCGCGGTGCCGCCGCTGTTCAGCGACAGCGTCGGGCTGCCGCCGGCGACAAACACGTTTTCGTTGAAGTTCACGGTGAGCGTGACGGGCTCGCCGGCCGCGAGGGTGCCGTCGTTGCTCCCGTAGGCAACGCCGGTGACGGCCGGCGCCGCGGCGTCGAGCGCGGTGCCGGCCGGCGAGGTCGCCGCGGCCGTCCCGCGGTTGCCGGCGCCGTCGGTCACGGCCGCGGTGTAGGTGTGGGTGCCGTCCGCCGCAGCGGTGCCGGTGGGCGTGAAGGTCCAGTTGCCGCCCGCGACGGTGGTGGCGGTCCCGAGGGCGGTCGTGCCGTCGAGCACGGTGACGGTGACGCCCGCCACGCCGCTCGACACGGTGCCGGACAGGGTGGGATTCGAAGTGATGCCGTCGCTGGACGAGGCGCCGGTGTCCGTGGCGAGCCGGATGGTGGTGGTCTCGGCGGGGGCCGCCTTGTCCAGCGCGACCGTCGCGCCGGGGGCCGGGTCGGTGAAGGTGTTGGTCGTCCCGCCGCTCGTCACCGCCACCTGGGTGATGGTGACCGTGCCGTCGCCCAAGCCGGAGACGTTGGCGTTGACCGTGCCGTTGCCGTTGAAGCTGGCCGTCACCGTAGCTGTGCCGGCGCTGCTCTTGAGGGTGACCACGGCGGTTTCGCCAGCGGCCAGGCCGTTGATCGTGATCGGCGTACCGCTCGCTTCCGAGGCGTTCACCAAACCGTTCGCGTCGCCGAAGGCCAGGGTCGGCTTCGTGACGGCGATGTTCCTGGTGGCGCCGTCCGCGAAGCGCAGGGTCTCGGCGCCATAGACCTTGTCGGCGCCGTCGTTGCCGTTGGCGGTGTTGGTGTCGGTGACGAGCGCGAAGGAGCCGCCCGCGTCCTGGCCGAAGGTGACGGCGTAGTCGGCCGCGTTGCCGGCGGTGGTGTACGTGTCGGTGCCGCCGCCGCCCGCCAGCGTGTCGTCGCCCGTGCCGCCGATGAGGGTGTCGTTTCCCGTGCCGCCCACCAGGGAGTCGGCGCCGGCGCCGCCCTCGATGCGGATCGCGGCGGAGGAGCCGCTGGCGTCGATGGTGTCGGCCGCGGAGCCGCCGAGGATGGTCTCCATGTTGCGGAGCACGTCGGTGCCGGTGAAGCCCGCGCCGCCCGCGAGGGTCGCGTTGTAGACGAGGCTCACCGAGGTCGTGCTGGCCGTGTAGCTGGCGGTGTCGGTGTCGGCGCCGCCGTCCAGGGTGTCGAGGCCGGTGCCGCCCACCAGCACGTCGTTGCCGGCGTTGCCGCTCAGGTACATCGCGGTGGAGGAGCCGGTCGCGTTGATGGTGTCGGCGGCCGAACCGCCGAAGATGGTCTCCACGTTCCGGACGGTGTCGGTGCCGCTGGTGGCGCCGGTGCCGTCCGCACCGGTGAAGCCCGCGCCGCCGGAAAGGGCGGAGTTGTAGGCGAGGCTCACCGAGGCGGTACTGGCCGAATAGTCGGCTATGTCGCTGCCGCCGTTGCCGTCCAGGGTGTCGTTGCCGCTGCCGCCGACGAGCGTGTCGCCGCCGCTGCCGCCGACCAGGGAGTCGGCGCCCGCGTTGCCCTCGATCCTGTGGACCCAGCTCGACCCGTTCGTGCTGATGGTGTCGTTGCCGCTGCCGCCCAGGAAATCGTCCATCCCGGTCATGCTGTCGGAGCCGCCGAGGCCGTCGCTGGTCGCAGTGTACTCCGCGCCGGTCACGTTCGTGTACGAGATGACGACGTTGCCGGTGCTGGTCCTGTAGTCGGCCGCGTCTTGGCCCGCTCCACCGTCGAGACGGTCGTTGCCCGCGCCGCCGGTGATCGTGTCGTCGCTGTCGCCGCCCAGGAGCGAGTCGGCGCCGGCACCGCCGTCGATGGTGTCGTTGCCGCCGCCGCCGGTAACGGTGTCGTCGCCGCCGCCGCCGTTCAGGACGTTGTTGCCCGAGGTCGCGGAGATGGTGTCGGCGAGGGTCCCGCCAGTCAGGACGTTGTTGCCCGCGCCGCCCTGGAGGTTGATCGCAGCGGTCGCCAAAGCGGCGTTGATCGTGTCGTTGCCCGCGCCGCCGATGATCGTTTCAAAACCGGACAGCGTATCGGTGCCCCCGACGCCGTCCGTGCCGGTGTAGATGTTGGAGCTGTTCGCAACGAGGTTGAGCGCTTGCGAGGTGGAGTTGAGGCTGTAGCTGGCCGTGTCGATGCCGTTGCCGCCGCCGCCGACGACGCTATCGTTGCCTAATCCGGTCGGAGTCGCGCTCGCGTTGCCGCCGATGTTGAAGACGTCGGACTGGTTGCCGCCGGTCAGGGTGTCGTTGCTGGGGGTGCCGTTGTAAGTGGCCATGAGAGGGCTCCGAGACGCGGGGCAGGTCCGCGCGATGCGGGATGCGTTCGGCCGGTTTGATAACGGAACGTGAATGTGATTTCCTACTGGTAGAAATGCGATCTTATTTTTCTCTAAAAATGTGTTAAAGGCCGTGCCGCGGACGCTCCGGGACGTGCGCGACGGAGCCATCCATGGACACGGTTTTCCCAGCGGCCGCCCCCGCCGGCGGCGACCACGCGGGTGCCTCCCCGCGGCCGGGTCCGGCCACGGGCGGCGCCCGCGCCCCGGCGCGGCGCG
>NZ_BAAAFZ010000052.1:11369-14102 GCF_039523795.1 Craurococcus roseus
CGCGGGGGACCGCGGCGCCGACCGGCCGCCGGTTGCGTTGGCACCTCCTCGGCTTCGCCGCGGCGCTCCTCCTGCCCGCGCTCGCCTTTGCCGCCGGCATGGCGGCCGAGTACGGCGCAGTGCAGAGGAAGCGGCTCGAAGGGGAGGCCCGGGCGGTCGTCCGCGACCTGGAAGCGGCGGTGGACCGCGAACTGTCGGCGCTGCTTGCCGCGGCGCAGACGCTGGCCACGTCCGCCGCGCTGGAAACGCGGGACTTCCCCGCGTTCGAGCGCCAAGCCTACGAAGTCGCCGCGGCGCGCGGCATCGAGATCGCCTTGGTCACGTCGGCCGGCCGACACGTCGTCAACACGGCCCTGCCCCAGGGCTCCCGGATCGCCCGCTCCCCCGACTTCACGCCGGACGCCGCGGCGCGGGCCGCGATCGCGGCGGGCTTGCCTTTCGTTTCGGACCTTTTCAAAGGCCCGCTGACGGGCCGCGACCTGCTGCGGCTTTCGGTGCCGGCGTACATCCACGCCGAGGGGAGCGAGGGTTGGGGCCACGGGCGGCTCGTGCTGGTCTTCGGCCCCGACCGCCTGCGGGGGTTGCTCGCCCGCGCGGGGCTGCCGCCCGGTTGGCTGGCGAGCATCGTCGACCGCGCCGGCATCACCATCGCCCGCAGCCACCGTCACGACGAATTCGTGGGCGTCCCGGCCACGCGCGGCATGCAGGACAACACCGCCGGGACCGGCGGCACCTTCCGCGCGCCCACCTTGGACGGAGTCATGGCGTTCGGCGCTTACGCGCGCACGACCTTCGGCGACTGGCGCGTCACGGTCGGGGTGCCGGTCGCGGTGCTGGAAGCGCCGTTGAGGCGCTCCTTCTGGTGGGTGGCCGGGGCGGGCTCGGCCGTCATCGGGCTGGCGGTGCTGCTGGCCCTCGCCCTGGCCCGCCGGGTCGAGGCGTCCGTGGGCGCCCTGGCCGCCGCGGCCGCCGATCTCGGCGCGGGCCACGGCGCGGTCGCGCCCGCCACGCCGGTGCGTGAGGTGAACGCCGTGGGCGCGGCGCTCGCCGCAGCCGGCGCCGAACTCCGCCGCCGGACCGCGACGGAACGCGCCGCCCGCGAGGAGGCGCAGAGGGGCCGCGAGTTGCTGCAGGCCGTGATCGACGGCACCTCGGACCCGATCCTCGCGCGCGGCCTGGACGGCCGCTTCGTGCTGGTGAACCGCGCCGGGGCCACGCTGCTGGGCGTGCGGAGCCCCGCCGAGGCGCTCGGGCGGCGCTTCGCCGACCTCCTGCCCGAAGACCGGGCCGAAGCGGCGGCGGCGCTGGACCGCGCCGTGATCGCCGACGGCCAAGCCTGCGCGGTCGAGGAGTGCATCGGCCGCGGGGCGGCGGACGACCCGCGGCGGGTGTTCGTCGTCACCAAGTCGCCTTGGCGCGACGCGGCGGGGCGCGTCGCCGGCGTGGTTTGCGTGGCGCGCGACGAAACCGCGCGCCGCGCCGCGGAGGAGCGCTTGGAAGGCGTGCGGGCCGAGTTGCTGCGCGCGTCGCGCCTCGGCGCGGTCGGCGCCATGGCCGCGGGCCTCGCTCACGAACTCAACCAGCCGCTCGGCGCCGCCGCCAACTTCCTGGCCGTCGCGGAGGCCCTGCTCGGCTGCGGCGCCGAGGACCCGGTGGCGCCCTGCCGGGCGCGGGCCGCGGCGGCGCCGGACCTCGACGGCGGTTGCGAAGCGGTGGCGGAGGCCGGGCGGCAGGTGCTGCGCGCCGGCGAGATCGTGCGCCGCTTGCGCAACTTCATCGCCCAGGGCGACGCGGACATGCGCGTGGAAGAGGTCGGGCCGCTGGTGGCGGAGGCCTGCGAGGCGGCGCTGCCGCCCGACGCTTCGGACGCGGCCGGGGCGGCGCTGCGGATCGAACACGCCGCGGGCGGGCGGGCCGCCTTGGTGGACCGAATCCAGATCCAGCAGGTGGTGATCAACCTCGTGCGCAACGCCGCCGAGGCGCTGCGCGACTGCGGCGGCGAAGGCGGGCGGAAGGAGATCGCGGTTTCGGTGCGGCCGGCGGCCGGCGGCGGCTGCGAGGTCGCGGTGGCCGACACCGGCCCCGGGCTGGCGCCGGCCGTCCGGGACCGCCTCTTCGAGCCGCTCGCCAGCACCAAGCGCGGCGGCATGGGCATCGGCCTCGCGATATGCCGCGCCATCGTCGAAGCGCACGGCGGCCGCTTGTGGGCGGGCGCCAACCCGGGCGGCGGCACCGTGTTCCGCTTCGCGCTGCCGCCGCCCCTCACCCCCACCGGAGGACACGATGACGGAAACATTGGCGCCGCCGCGCCCCTGCCCCCAGCCTGAGACGGCCGGCGCGGCCGGCCCGGCCCCCGTCGTCCACGTGGTGGACGACGACGACGCCATGCGCCGCTCGCTCGCGCTGCTGCTGCGCTCGGCCGGCTACGCCGCCGAGGCGCATGCTTCCGCCGAAGCGTTGCTGGCGGCCCTCGATCCGTCCGGCGCGCCAGCGGTGGCGGCGGTGCGGTCGGCTTGCGCGGTGGTGGACGTGCTGATGCCCGGCGGCATGGACGGGATCGCGCTGCAAGCGGAGCTGGCGCGGCGCGGCGCGGCGCTGCCCGTGGTGGTGGTGACGGGGCACGCCGACGTGCCGCTCGCCGTGCGGGCGATGCGGGCCGGCGCGGTGGATTTCGTCGAGAAGCCCTACCCGAAGGGGCGCATCCTCGCCGCGGTGGCGGAGGCGCTCGAAGCG
>NZ_BAAAFZ010000052.1:14127-63675 GCF_039523795.1 Craurococcus roseus
CGCCGGCCGCGGCCGCGCGCGTGGCGGCCCTGACGCCACGCGAGCGGACCGTGCTGCGCGCCCTGGTGTCCGGGCAACCGAACAAGGTCATCGCCCACGAACTCGGCATCAGCCCCCGCACAGTGGAGGCGCACCGGGCCGCGGTCATGGAAAAGCTCGATGTGCGGAGCTTGGCCGAGGCGGTCCGCTTGGCTATGGCCGCGGGCCTCGACGACGGCCCCGAAGGGTGACGCGCGGCCCGGCGGGCTCCCCCATGCACGCGCGGCGAGGCCGGCGCCCGCGCGTCGAGCGCGGTTGTTCCGCCCGGAGGCTTCCGGGGAGCGCCGCGACCGGGCGGCCAGGACGCCGGGGCGCCCTCGCGTCGCCGTAGCAGCAGCAGCGCCCCCCCGCCCGGCTAAGCGGCGGCGGGGGGCTTGAGGCGCCTGCCGCGCCTCGTTGGCGCGGCAGGCGCCACCACGTCCACCGGCGCCGGCGCGTCCGCCGCCCCGTGTTCAGCACAGGGGTTGGAGGCGAGCCGCGCCGTGTTGCGAGGAAGGCAAGGTCGCGGCCAGGACGCCCTCCGCCGGTCCCACGCGCCACCATCGTGTGAGTTGAGTATCTTGGCTGCCGTCACCGCCCTTCCGCGCGGGCCCGGCCGCCGGGATGCTTGCGCCGCCGCACCGCGGCCGGTATAGCCGCCGCCTTCCGCGCGCCGGTGCTTGTGTGGGCATGCCCGGCCGCGGTCCCGCGCCTGCCGTCCGCAGGCGCTCCCCCGAAAGGAGTGCGAAATGCCCAAGCTGAAGACGAAGTCTTCCGTGAAGAAGCGATTCAAGCAGACCGCCACCGGCAAGGTGCTGGCCGGCCCCGGCTTCAAGCGCCACATGCTCCGCAACCGCTCGCAAAAGGCCAAGCGCCAGAACCGCGGCAGCCAAGTGCTGCGGCACCAGGACGGGCTGACCGTGCTGCAATGGGCGCCCTACGGGCTCTCGCGGTAAGAGGGGCTGACAGATGGCTCGCGTCAAACGGGGCGTCGTCGCCCACGCCCGGCACAAGAAGGTCCTCAAGCTCGCCAAGGGCTATGTCGGCCGGTCTTCCACCAACTACCGGATCGCCTTGGAGCGGGTCGAGAAGGCGCTGCAATACGCCTACCGCGACCGCCGCAACAAGAAGCGCGACTTCCGGGGCCTCTGGATCCAGCGCATCAACGCCGCGGCGCGGGAGCACGGGATGACCTATTCCCGCTTCATGGCCGGCATCAAGGCGGCGGGGATCGAGATGGACCGCAAGGTGATGGCCACCATCGCCTTCGACGACCCGCAATCCTTCGCGGCACTGGTGGAGAAGGCCAAGGCCGCCGCCCCGGCACAGCCCGAAGCGGCGCAACCCGCGGCGGCCTGACGCCGCAGCCCCTCCGCCGGACGACGACCGGGGGCCGCGCCGGACCGCCGGGGGATCATCCCCGGCGGGGGGCGCGGCCCTTCCCGTTCACGCAACAGGTGCCTGCCATATGCCGACCGATCTCGCCCCCCCTCCCGGCGACGACCTGGACGCGCTGCGGCGCGACGCGGTTTCCGAACTCGCCGCCGCCGCCGACCTCCGCGCCTGGGACGCGGCGCGCGTCGGCCTGCTCGGCAAGAGCGGGCGGCTGACGGCGCTGCTGAAGGGCCTCGGCGCGGCGCCGCCGGAGGAGCGCAAGGCGCGCGGCGCGGCGTTGAACCGGCTCAAGGGCGAGTTGGAGGCGGCCGTGGAGGCCCGCCGCGGCGAGTTGGAAGCGGCGGCGCTGGACGCGCGCTTGGCGTCCGAGCGACTGGACGTGACCCTTCCTCCCCGCCCCCACCCGCCGGCGGGCGCCGAGGCGGGCGGCGTCCACCCGATCAGCCGCACCGTCGAGGAGTTGACGGCGATCTTCGGCGCCATGGGCTTTTCGGTGGCCGAGGGGCCGGACATCGACAGCGACTGGCACAACTTCGGCGCCCTCAACATCCCGGAGCACCACCCGGCGCGGCAGGACCACGACACCTTCTACCTCCCCGCCTCCCCGGGCTCGAACGAGCGGCGGCCGGTGCTGCGCACCCACACCTCGCCGGTGCAGATACGGACGATGCTGTCGCAGGAGCCGCCGATCCGGGTGATCGTGCCCGGCCGCACCTTCCGCGCCGACCACGACGCGACGCACTCGCCGATGTTCCACCAAGTGGAGGGGCTGGTGATCGACCGGGCGATCACGCTCGGCCACCTGAAGGGCTGCCTGATCGACTTCCTCCGCGCCTTCTTCGGTATCGGCGACCTGCCGGTGCGGTTCCGCGCCAGCTACTTCCCGTTCACCGAGCCGTCGATGGAGGTGGACATCGGCTGGAGCCGGAAGACCGGCGAGCTGGGCAAGGGCGGGGATTGGCTGGAGATCCTGGGCAGCGGCATGGTCCACCCGCGCGTGCTGTCCAATTGCGGCATCGACCCGCGGGAGTGGCAGGGCTTCGCCTTCGGCATGGGCATCGAGCGCATCACCATGCTGAAGCACGGCATGAACGACCTTCGGCCGTTCTACGAGGGCGACTTCCGGTGGCTCAGGCACAACGCGTCGAGCCCGCTGGCGCCGCCCTCGCTCGCGGAGGGCGTGTGAGGTGAAGTTCCCGCTTTCCTGGCTCAAGGCGCATCTGGAGACGGACGCCCCGGTCGAGGACATCGCCGCGACGCTGAACCGCATCGGCCTGGAGGTCGAAGGCGTCGAGGACCGGGGCGCGGCGCTTGCCGCCTTCCGCATCGCGCGCGTGGTCGAGGCCGAACAGCACCCCAAAGCCGACCGGCTGCGGGCGCTGAAGGTCGATCCGGGCGACGGCAGCGGGCGCCTGCTCTCCGTGGTCTGCGGCGCGCCCAACGCGCGCGCCGGCATGAAGGGCGCGCTGGCGCTGCCGGGCGCGTTCATCCCGGGCACCGGGATCACACTCAAGAAGGGCGAGATCCGCGGCGTGGCGTCCGAAGCGATGATGCTTTCGGCGCGGGAGATGGGGCTCGGCGACGACCACACGGGCATCATCGACCTGCCGGACGACGCGCCGCTGGGCGGGAGCTACGCTGCGTGGGCGGGCCTCGACGACCCCGTCATCGAGATCAGCGTGACGCCGAACCGCGGCGACGCGCTTTCTGTACACGGCGTGGCGCGGGACCTGGCCGCGGCCGGCCTGGGGCGGTTGAAGCCGCTGCCTAGGCCCGAGGTGGCGCCCGCCTACCCTTCCCCGCTGCGCTGGGAGATCGCCGACCCGCGCGCCTGCGACTTCGTGCTCGGGCGCGCCGTCCGGGGGCTGCGGAACGGGCCTTCGCCGAAGTGGCTGCGGGATTGGCTGGTGGCGATCGGCCAGCGGCCGATCAACGCGCTGGTCGATGTCACCAACCTCTTCACCTTCGGACTCGGCCGGCCGCTGCACGTCTTCGACGTGGCGAAGGTGGAGGGGGCGACGCTCACCATGCGCATGGCGCGCGAGGGGGAGACCCTCCTGGCGCTGAACGGCAAGACCTACGCGCTGACGCCGGAGGACGGCATCATCGCCGACGCGGCGGGGCCGGAGGCGCTGGGCGGCATCATCGGCGGCGAGCATTCGGGCTGCGACGAGGGCACCACCGAATGCTTCATCGAGTGCGCGCTGTTCGACCCGGTGCGGATCGCGCTTTCCGGCCGTCGGCACGACGTGCGCACCGACGCGCGCGCCCGCTTCGAGCGCGGCGTCGATCCGGCCCTGCCGGCGCTCGCGCTCGACCTCGCCACGCAGACCATCATCCAGCTTTGCGGCGGCGAGGCGAGCGAGGTGGTCGGCGCCGGGACCGAGCCGCGGTGGCGGCGCGACGCTTCGCTCCGTTTCGAGCGGCTGGCCGGGCTCGGCGGCGCCGGGGACGTGGCGCCGGACGAGGCGGTGCGCATCCTGGAGCGGCTCGGCTTCGCGGCGGAGGCCCGCGACGCCGAGCGGGTGACGGTGGCCGTGCCGTCCTGGCGCAACGACGTGGCGGCGCCGATCCACTTGGCCCAGGCACCCGAACTGCCGCCGGAGCGGGCGCGCGCCGCGGCCGAGGGCTGCGCGGCCGTCGAGGCCGAGTGCGATCTGGTGGAGGAGGTGCTGCGCATCCGCGGCCTCGACCGGGTGCCCCCCGTGTCCCTGCCGGTCTCCTCGCCGGTGCCGCCGCCCTCCTTGTCGCCGAAGCAGGCGCGAACGGCGCTGGCGCGGCGGGTGCTGGGCGCGCGCGGGATGCTGGAGTGCGTCTCCTTCGCCTTTTTGGACAGCCGCGCGGCGGCGTTGTTCGGTGACACGCCGGAGGCGCTGCGGCTGGTGAACCCGATCGCGTCCGACCTCGACCAAATGCGGCCGACTCCCCTCGCCTCGCTCTTGCTGGCGGCGGCGCGCAACGCGGCGCGCGGCTTCCCGGACGCGGCGTTGTGCGAGGTCGGCGGCGGTTACGCCGACCCCTCGCCGGAAGGCCAAGGCTCGACCGCGGCGGGACTCCGCACCGGGCACACGCCGCGCCACTGGGCGGAGCCATCGCGCGCCGCGGACGCGATGGACGCCAAGGGCGACGCGCTGGCGGTGCTGGCGGCGCTCGGCGTGCCGATGGCGGCGCTGAACGTCACCGCCGACGCGCCGCCGCACTACCATCCGGGTCGCGGCGGCGTCGTGCGCCAGGGGCCGAAGACCGTGCTGGCGCGCTTCGGGGAGATCCACCCGCGCGTGGCGGCGGCGCTAGGGCTGCCCGGCCCGGCGGCAGGGTTTGAGGTGTTCCTGGACGCGGTGCCGGAGCCCAAGCGCCGCAAGCGCGGCGCCGCCGACCTGCCTGCCTTCCAGCCGGTGCGGCGCGATTTCGCCTTCCTGGTGGACGAGGGCGTGCCGGCCGAGGCGGTGCTGCGCGCGGCGCGCGGAGCGGACCGCGCGTTGATCGCGGACGTGGCGCTGTTCGACCGCTACGCCGGCGACAAGCTGCCGCCCGGCAAGGTGAGCCTGGCGGTGCAGGCCACGTTGCAGCCGCGCGAGGCGACCTTGACCGACGCGCAAATTGAATCTATATCGCAACGTATTGTCGCCGCCGTTGCCAAGGCCACGGGAGCGACCTTGCGGGCCTAGCGCCGTTGCCCCCCGGCGGCGCGCCCCGCGCCGCCCGGAGGACCGGCCGCCTTGCGCCGAGACACCCTGCAAGACGGCGTCGTCATCGACGATGACGGCTCCCGTTGGGACCCGAAGCTCGCCGTGGAGCTGGTCGGCAAGCGGGTGCTGGTCGGCATCACCGATCTGGCGCCGGACGGCTCGGTGCTCGGCCGGCGGGAGTTCTGCGGCCAAGCGATACGGGCGGACTGGCGGACGGGCATCGCGCTGCGCCTCGAAGGGGTGCGGGCCGGCGAGGAGGTGGTGCTGCCGCCGGACACCCGCGCGTTCCACCCCGCCGCGCCGGGCGAGTACCGGCTCCGCCAGACCGGCGAGGTGGTGAAGGACCCGGACTTCTTCACGACTTGGTCCCTCGGCGGCCGGGATAAGACCCAGGACCACTGACCGGGACGGCGGGGGCGGGAAGGTCACCGGCCGGCCGGCGCGTGGTGCCCCGGCCGCCGCCACCAGCCCTCGCTTGCTGTCCTCCAAAGCACAAGCCAAGCAGGAGCGTCCGGCGGCGGACCGGGTGGGGCGGGGCGATCGGCCGCCCGCCGTCCGCTCGACACGCCGCGCCCGGCAGCGCCATGGTGCCGCCCGGCCATGCGGGGCGGGAGGCGGCGATGGAAGCGTTGACATCGGGCGCGGCGGCGGCGGGCCGGCGCTCCTTGCTGGCCTTGGCGGCGGCGTCGGCTTCGGCGCCCGTCCTGGCCCAAGCACCTGGGCAGGCCGGGCCGGGCGAGCGTCGCTTCGAGACGCTGGCGCGCTTCACCACCCCGGCGGCGCGACAGGGCGTTTGCGCAGACGCCGACCACGTCTTCGTCGTGGACGACCGATTGATCGCGAAGTTCGACCGGCGCACCCAGGCCGAGGTCGCGCGCTTCGAAAGCCCGCGCGACGGCCCGATCATCCACATGAACAGCCTGAGCCTGCACGAAGGGCAGGTGCTGGTGGCGCATTCCAACTACCCCGAGGAGCCGATGCTCTCCAGCGTAGAGCGCTTCGACGCGGGGACCTTGCGCCACGCGGGCAGCCATTCCTTCGGGATCATGCCGGGCAGCCTCACCGCCTTCGAATGGCACGAGGGCGCTTGGTGGGCGGTGTGGGCCAACTACTCGCGCGTGTTCGGCCGCAACCAGCGGCCCTACGGCAACACGTGGTGGACGCACCTCGCCCGGCACGCGCCCGGCGACCTGCGCCAGACCGGCGGTTGGACCTTTCCGCCGGAGGTGCTGCGCCGGGCGGAGCCGATGTCGGTGTCCGGCGCGTCCTGGGGTCCGGACGGCCTGCTCTGGTGCACGGGCCACGACCACAAGGAAGTCTACGCGCTGCGGCTGCCGCGCATGGGCTCCGTCCTCGAACGGGTGCTCACGCTGCCGATCGAGGCCGAGGGCCAAGCGATCGCCTGGGACAAGTCGGCGCCGGACGTGCTGTGGCAGATCGTCCGCAGCCGCCGGGAGGTGGTGGCCCAGCGCCTCGTCGGGGGCTGACGTTTCCCCTGACCGGGTCGCCGGTCAAAAGCGGACCGGCGCCCTGAAGCAGCGTCGCGCCATCGCGCGCTCGACGGCCTCCAACTCGCCTTTGTGGAGGGCGATCCAGGAGCGGATGTCGTGCGTCCTCGCCGAATGGGCGGGATGCAGGAGATGCGTCCAGCCGACGGCGTCGTTCACCCGCTTGGCGCTCTGCTCGGTGGCGAGGTTCGCCAAACCGCGGTTCAGGCGCGCCATCTCGTGGCCCATCTCCGGGCAGGTGAGGTAGCCGTAGCGGCCCTCGTCCACAGCGGCGGGGGCGATCGACTCCGGCGTTTGGGCGCAGGCGCCCAGCGCCAAAGCCGCGGCGAGGGCGGCGGCCCGGAACGCGCCGGCCCCGTGCGGCCCCGCCCGACGGCGGGCGTCAGAAACGGGCGGCATGGAGGCACCTCCGGTTGGCGGCCTGCCGGGCGGCCGCGTGCTCGCCTTTCCGCAGCGCGATCTGGTGGCGGAGGTCGCCGCCCGACATGCTGGCGAGGGGCGCCAGGGCGAAGACGTAGCCGAGGGCGTCGTCGTTCCGGCTTTGCCGCTGCTCGACGTAGAGGTCGGCGAGGACGCGGTCGAGCCGCCCCACCTCGAAGCGCAGTTGCGCGCAGTCCCAGCCGAGGTACTGCGCTTCGCTCACCGGCGCGGCGGCCACCGTTTCCGGCGCCTGGGCGCAGCCGGAGGCCAGGAGCAGCGCCGCCCCCAGGCCGTGGAGAAAGCCTGTCCGTCTTCTCATTTCCGAATCGGCCTTTTGTCGCTTGCGTAACCAGCGGCATCGCAGCACAGACCCCACGTAACGACAATTGTCACTTCCGCGAGCGGCCGGGCGCGGGCGGGCGCCGCCCTTCCGTGCTTTGATTCGGTGCCCCGCTGCCTTATCTCCCTTGCGAACACAGGCCGGGAGCGCCGCCCCCTCCCCCGCGCCGCCGGAACCGCATGACCGACACCCCGCTCGCCCGCATCCGCAACTTCGCGATCATCGCCCACATCGACCACGGGAAATCCACCCTGGCCGACCGGCTGATCCAGGCCACCGGGGCGCTGACCGCCCGCGAGATGAAGGAGCAGGTGCTGGACAACATGGAGTTGGAGCGGGAGCGCGGCATCACCATCAAGGCGCAGACCGTCCGGCTCACCTACCCGGCGAAGGACGGGCAGACCTACGTCCTGAACCTGATGGACACGCCGGGGCACGTGGACTTCGCCTACGAGGTGTCGCGCTCGCTCGCCGCTTGCGAGGGCTCGTTGCTGGTGGTGGACGCCTCGCAGGGCGTGGAGGCGCAGACGCTGGCCAACGTGTACCAGGCGATCGACGCCGGGCACGAGATCGTCCCCGTGCTCAACAAGGTGGACCTGCCGGCGGCGGAGCCGGAGCGGGTTCGCCAGCAGATCGAGGACGTGATCGGGCTCGACGCCTCCGACGCGGTGGAGATCAGCGCCAAGACGGGGCTGAACATCGAGGGCGTGCTGGAGGCGCTGGTGCAGCGCCTGCCGCCGCCCAAAGGCGACCCGGACGCGCCGCTCAAGGCGCTGCTGGTCGATAGCTGGTACGACCCATATCTCGGCGTCGTCATCCTGGTGCGGGTCAAGGACGGTCGGATGCGCAAGGGGCAGCGCGTCCGCATGATGGCCAAGGGCCAGTCGCACACGGTGGAGCAGGTCGGCGTATTCGCGCCCAAGATGGTGCCGGTGGACAGCCTCGGGCCGGGCGAGATGGGCTTCATGACGGCGGCCATCAAGACAGTGGCGGACACCAACGTCGGCGACACCATCACCGACGACCGGCACCCGGCCGAAGCGGCGCTGCCGGGCTTCAAGCCTTCCATCCCGGTGGTCTGGTGCGGCCTGTACCCGATCGACGCCGACGACTTCGAGAAACTGCGCGATTCCCTCGGCAAGCTGCGGCTGAACGACAGCTCCTTCCACTACGAGGCGGAGACCAGCGCGGCGCTGGGCCTGGGCTACCGTTGCGGCTTCCTCGGGCTCCTCCACCTGGAGATCGTGCAGGAGCGCCTCGCGCGCGAGTTCGACCTCGACCTGATCGCCACCGCGCCGAGCGTGGTCTACAAGCTGCGCACGACCAAGGGCGAGGTGATCGAGCTGCACAACCCGGCGGACATGCCGGACCCGACGCTCATCGACGCCATAGAGGAGCCCTGGATCAAGGCCACGATCATGGTGCCGGACGACTATCTCGGCGCCGTGCTGACCTTGTGCAACGAGCGGCGCGGGCAGCAGGTGGAGCTGACCTATGTCGGCAACCGCGCCATGGCGGTGTACCGGCTGCCGCTGAACGAGGTGGTGTTCGACTTCTACGACCGCCTCAAGTCCGTCTCGCGCGGCTACGCCTCCTTCGACTACGCGATGGACGGCTACGACGAGGGCGACCTCGTCAAGATCTCCATCCTGGTGAACAACGAGCCGGTGGACGCGCTCTCCTTCATGGCGCACCGCTCCGCCGCCGAGCGCCGCGGGCGCGCGATCTGCGAGCGGCTGAAGGAGCTGATCCCGCGCCAGCTCTTCAAGATCCCGGTCCAGGCGGCGATCGGCGGCCGGGTGATCGCGCGGGAGACCATCTCGGCGCTGTCCAAGGACGTGACCGCCAAGTGCTACGGCGGCGACATCTCGCGCAAGCGCAAGCTCCTCGACAAGCAGAAGGAGGGTAAGAAGCGCATGCGGCAGTTCGGCAAGGTCGAAATCCCGCAGAGCGCCTTCATCGCGGCCCTCAAGATGGACGCCTGACCGGCGGGGCTTCCAGCGTGGAGGTTCGATCGAGCGTTCGGGAACGGGTTCCCGAAGCCGTCACAAAACCGTTTTGATGTCATGGTGAACTCGACCCGGCGAACCGGAAGGCTAGCCGCGCGTCCTGGCTGCACCGAGACCCCGGGGCCCCCGGCCGCGTCTTGACGCGGGCCGGGCTCCCCGGGCATCCGGCCGCACGCCGCCCGTGGTTCCGGCCACACAATGGAGGTTTCGCACCATGCCGCCCGTCGCCCGCCGCCCGTTGTTCGCGCTCGCCACCGGCGCGCTCGCCGCCCCCTGGATCGCGGGCGGCGCCCGTGCGCAGGGCAACTACCCCACCCGCACCGTCACGGTCATCGTCCCCTTCGCCGCCGGCGGGCCGACCGACACGGTGACGCGCCTCGTCGCCGAGGCGATGGGCCGTGACCTTGGCCAGACGGTGGTGGTGGAGAACGTGGGCGGCGCCGGCGGCACGCTGGGCGCGGCGCGCGTCGCGCAGGCCAGGCCGGACGGCCACACGCTGCTGCTGCACCACATCGGCATGGCGACGGCGCCCACCCTGTACCGCCGCCTCCCCTACGACCCGGTGAACGGCTTCGAGACCATCGGCCTCGTCACCGAGGTGCCGATGACGCTGGTGGCCAAGAAGGACTTCCCGGCCAACACGCTGGCCGAGGCGGTGGAGGTGATCAAGCGCGAGGGCGACAGGCTCAACTACGCCAACGCCGGCATCGGCGCGGCGAGCCACCTTTGCGGCCTGCTGCTGATGAAGGCGGTCGGCACCGCCATGACCACCGTGCCCTTCCGCGGCACCGGCCCGGCTGTCCAAGAGGTGCTGTCCGGCCGCATCGACCTGATGTGCGACCAGACCACCAACACCACCGAGCACATCAATGCCGGTTCGATGAAGGTGTTCAACGTCACCACCGCCGAGCGGGTGCAGTCCTTGCCGAACGTCCCGACCTCCAAGGAGGCCGGGCTGCCGGAGTTCGAGGTGTCGGTGTGGCACGGGCTGTACGCGCCGAAGGGCACGCCGGCCGAGATCCAGCAGCGGCTGTCCAAGGCGCTGCAAGCGGCGCTGCGCGACGAGAAGCTGGTGGCGCGCTTCGCCGACCTCGGCACCGCGCCGGTGGCGCAGGACCGGGCGACGCCGGACGCGCACCGCAAGTTCTGGCAGGCCGACATCGCCAAGTGGAAGCCGATCATCCAGGCGGCGGGGCAGTTCGCGGACTGAGCATGGGCGGGGCGGGCGGCGGCCGGCGTTGGGCGCCGGTCCCCGCCCCCGGCCTGCCAAACGGGTTGATGCTCTTCGACGGGGTGTGCCTGCTCTGCTCCGCCTGGGTGCGCTTCGTGGCGCGGCGCGGACCCGGCCATGCGGTTCCGCTTCGTCGCCATCCAGGACGCGGCCGGGCGGGATTTGGCCACGCGGCTGGGCATAAACACGGCGGAGCCGGAAACCAACGCCGTGACCCTCGGCGGCCGGGCGTTCTTCAAATCGGACGCGGCCTTTGGCGGCGCTGCGGCACCTGCCGGGCTGGCGGTGGACGGGTGCGCTGCGGGCGGTTGCCCTTGCCGAAGCGCCTCGCGCCGCGCGGCGAGGCGCGGGAGTCGGTGGACGCCGAAGGGCGTTTCCGGTTCGACGTGCCGGTGCGCCTGCCGCTGCCCGGGCGGATCGTGCGGTACAGCGGCTGGCTCGTGGCCGGGCCCGCGGGGCGACGGAGAAAGACGGAGCGCGGCACGCGGCCGCCGCGTCCCGGCGGTTCGAAGCGCGCCGTGCCACCGGCCCGAGCGATGTTGACCCGGATTGAGCCGGCGCCGCAAGGTAGGCATCGGTGTCCGGGCTGCCGCGGCGGAGCTTGGCGCGTGGGGGACCGCCATGCCTCTTTTGGATCCAGTTCCGGGCGCGCCCGCGCCCGCATCGGGTTGCGTGGAGCAGCGAAGCATCGCCGGATCGGGCGGCGACGCCCCGTGCCGCGGCGGCGCCCTCCCTTCAGACCGGCCGGCCGGGGCTGGGGCGTGGTCCGCCCCCGGCCTGCTCGGCGAGAACGGGCTCGCGGCGCCCGCCGACCTTCCCCTCGACGCCTATCCGGCCTTGGCGCAGCGAGGCGTCCTTACGTCGGAGTACCCCTACTCGGCCGTGGTCTTTTTGCACGCGGTGTTCCCCAACGGGGCATCCGCTTTCGGCACCGGTGTCATCGTGGGGCCCAACGACGTGCTCACGGCCGCGCACGTCGTCTACGCGCCGGCTTCGGGCGGCTATCCCACGTCCTTGGTCGCGGTGCCCGCATACATCTCGGCGCTCGGCTGGGAAGGCAGCCCCTTCGGCTTTTCCACAGCGGCGGTCACCATCGCCGACACCGGTTTCGATCCCGACGACGACGGGATCATCCGCGCCGGCAACGGCGGCCCCGGCCTCGAGGGAAGCGAGCGGGACATCGCCTTGCTCACCTTGAACAAGCCACTCGGCTACAGGACCGGGTGGATGGACCTGGACCCGACCTTCAAGCAGGGCTTCGCCCATCTGACGGGCTATCCTGGCGTCTACGGCCGCACCCTCACCGACGATGTGGCTTTGGCGTACGACGCCCCGAACGACTCCTTCACCTACATCACTTGGTTCGAGGCGCACCGTGGCAACTCCGGCGGCCCGGTGTGGCACTACGGCCCCAGCGGCAGGCCGTCTGTGGTCGGGCTCGTGTCTTCGGGCGATCCGAACGCCGGCAGAGGGGTCGCGGCTTTCGACATCGCCAACAGCTACGACAACATCCTCTACTGGATGGCTTCGAACGATCATTTGCTGGCCTGACCGGGCGCGGCCCCCGGCATCCGCGCGGCGGCTCGATGCCGGGTTTCGCTCCCTTGTTCCGCGGCGGCGCCCCGTGCCAGCCTGCGCCGGCACGGAGGAGGGACGCCCCATGCCGCAGCGTCGGGAAGCCTTGGGCAGCGTCGCGCTCGGCTCGGCCGCCCTTCTCGGCGTCAAGCCGGCGCGGGCGCAGCCGGCACCGCCGGCCGACGCCCCGCCGCGGCAGCACCGGGTCCGCGCGCCGGACGGCGTCGAGGTCGCCGCCTACGAGCACGGCAACCCGCAAGGGCCGGCCATCCTGTTCGTCCACGGCTACATGCAGGCGGCGCTGTCGTGGGACCGGCAGACGCGCGACCCGGGGCTCGCGCGCGAGTTCCGCATGGTGGCCTACGACATCCGCGGCCACGGGATGAGCGGCAAGCCCGAGGGCGACGCGTTCTACAAGCCGGGCAAGGCGTGGGCGGACGAGGTCGGAGCGGTGATCGACGCCCTCGGGCTGCGACGGCCGGTGTTGGTGGGCTGGTCCTACGGCGGGCGGATCATGGGCGACTACATCGCGGAGCACGGGGCGGGCTCGCTCTCCGCCATGAACTGGGTGGGTGCGACCTCCTCTGCGGCGGACCCGTCGCGATTCGGGCGAGGTGGGCGGCACAACGGGCCGAACGGCGGGGCCAGCGCCGATCCGGCGACGGCCATCCGCGCCACGGTCGCCTTCCTGCGCGACTGCTTCGAGGTCCAGCCCTCGGCGAGCGACTTCGAGACCATGCTGGCCTTCAACATGATGGTGCCGCGGCACGTGCGGCTGGCGCTCCAGGGGCGGCCGATGGACATCGACGCGAAGCTGCGGGCGCTGTCGCTGCCTACGCTCGTCACCCACGGCGACCAGGACAAGCTCGTGCTGGCGTCGATGGGCCGCCACACCGCCGCGACCGTGCCGGGCGCCCGGCTTTCGGTGTACGAGAACATCGGCCACGCGCCGTTCTGGGAGGACGCGCCGCGCTTCAACCGCGAACTGGCGGCGCTGGCGCGGTCGGCGGCGCGGTAGGGGGACGACCGATGGACACGCACGCCAACGCCTTTGACCGCGCTGCCGAGTCGCTCGGCAACGCCGTCGAGCTGCAGCACGTGAACCTGCGCGTCCCGGACCAGCAGGCGGCGACGGCCTTCTACATCAGCGGGCTCGGGCTGACGCGCGACCCGTTCCTGATGACGGGCACGGACAACATGTGGGCCAACGCCGGGGCGAGCCAGTTCCACCTGCCCACCGGAGCGCCGCAGGTGCTGCGCGGCACGACGGGCCTCGTGGTGCCGAACCGGGCGCAGTTGCTCGACCGGCTGGCGAAGGTCCGCGGCCAGCTCGAAGGCACGCGCTTCGCCTTCGCGGAGACCGGGGACGGCGCGGAGGCGACCTGCCCCTGGGGCAACCGCATCCGCTGCCACGCGCCGGACCGGGCTCGGTTCGGGCCGGTCACGCTCGGCATCCCTTACGTCGAGTTCGACGTGTCGCCCGGCGCCGTGGGAGGCATCGCGCGCTTCTACAACGAGATCCTCGGCGTCCGGGCTTGGACGGAGGGCGCCGGCACGGCGCGGGCGCTGGTGGCGAAGAACCAGCATCTGGTGTTTCGGGAAACGGACCGGCCGCGCCCGCCCTTCGACGGCCACCACGTCCAGATCGCGCTGGCGGATTTCGGCGGGCCCTACACCAAGCTGCGGAAGCGCGGGCTGGTCTCGCGCGAGGACAGCCAGTGGCAGTACCGCTTCCGCGACATCGTGGACCCGGACACGGGCGCGATGCTGTTCACGGTGGAGCACGAGGTCCGCAGCATGACGCACCCGATGTTCGGCCGGCCGCTGGTCAACCGCAACGCCGCGCTGAACAACCGCAACTACGCCGCCGGGCACGAGGGCTGGGCCTGGACGATGCCGCCGGGCTGAAGGCGCCGCGGCAGGGCTTTGGCCGCGGGTTCCTCGCCGCGGACTCGACCGGTCCCGGACGGATTCCGCCTTGCCGCCTCGCGGCCGCCGTTCTTGCCCCGGCGGTGCCGGCGGGCTACCGGCTCGGCGTGTCCACCGAGCCTCCGCGCGCTGCGCCGCCCCCGCCCTTGCGGACCGCGGATTTCGACTTCGCCCTCCCGGATGCGCTGATCGCGCAACGACCGGCCCGCCCGCGCGACTCCGCCCGGCTCCTGGTGGTGCGGCCGGACGGGTTGGACGACCGGATCGCGCGGGAGTTGCCGGGGCTGTTCCGCCCCGGGGACGTGCTGGTGGTCAACGACACGCGGGTGATCCCGGCGCGGTTGCGCGCGCGGCGCGGCGACGCCGCCGTGGAGATCCTCCTCAACCGCCCCGCCGAGGGAGGCGGCTGGCACGCGCTGGTGCGGAACGCGCGCCGCTTGCGCGAAGGCGACGCCTTGGCGGTGGAGCGCGCGCCGGGCCTCCCGGTCCAGGTGCTCCGCCGCCTGGAGGACGGCGGCGTTCTGCTCGATCTCGGCCCGGACCCCGACGCGGTCTTTTCGGCGCTCGAGCGGGCCGGCGAGGTGCCGTTGCCTCCCTACATCGCCCGCCCGGACGGGCCGTTGCCCGAGGACCGCGAGGACTACCAAGCGATCTTCGCGCGCCGCCCCGGCGCCGTGGCGGCGCCCACCGCCAGCCTGCACTTCACCGAGGCGATGCTGGCCGCGCTCGACGCCAGGGGGGTGCGGCGCGCCGCCGTGACGCTCCACGTCGGCGCCGGCACCTTCCTGCCGCTCCGGGGCGAGGACCCGCGCGCCCAGCGCCTCCACGCCGAATGGGGAGAGGTGTCGCCCGAGGCCGCCGCGCTCATCAACGAGACACGGCCGGCGGGCGGCCGCATCGTGGCGATCGGCACCACCGCGCTCCGCCTCCTTGAAACGGCGGCGCTCGGTGGCGATTCATGGCAGCGGCCGGTGCGTCCGTTCCGCGGGCTGACCGACCTCTTCCTCCTGCCCGGCCACCGCTTCCGCTCCGCCGACGCCCTGATGACCAACTTCCACTTGCCCAAGAGCACGCTGTTCATGCTCGTCTGCGCCTTCGCCGGGACGGGACGGATGCGCGCGGCCTACGCCCACGCGATCGCGGAAGGTTACCGCTTCTACAGCTACGGCGACGCCAGCCTGATCTTCCGCGAGGAGGCGCCGTGACCCTGCGCTGGACCCTCGAAGCGCGGGACGGCGAGGCGCGCGCCGGCGTGCTCCGCACGGCGCACGGGCCGGTGGAAACGCCGGTGTTCATGCCCGTCGGAACGGCCGGCACGGTGAAGGCGATGACCGCCGACGCGGTGCGCTCCACCGGCGCGCGGCTGGTGCTCGGCAACACCTACCACCTGATGCTCCGGCCCGGGGCCGAGCGGGTCGAGGCGCTCGGCGGGCTGCACCGGATGATGGATTGGCACGGTCCCATCCTGACCGATTCCGGCGGCTACCAAGTCATGTCGCTGGCCGCGCTTCGGAGCATGGACGAGGACGGCGTCACCTTCCGCAGCCACATCGACGGCACCAAGCACCGCCTGACGCCGGAGCGCAGCGTCGCCATCCAGCGCCAACTCGGCGCCGACGTGACCATGTGCTTCGACGAGTGCACGCCCTTTCCGGCGACCGAGGCCGAGGCGGCGAAGTCCATGCGCCTCTCCATGCGCTGGGCCGCGCGCTGCCGCGAGGCCTTCGCGCCGCTCGACGGCCACGGCCTGTTCGGCATCGTGCAGGGCGGCGTGTACCCGGCGCTGCGGGAGGAGAGCGTGGGGGCGCTGACCGGCATCGGCTTCGAGGGCTACGCGGTGGGCGGCCTCGCAGTCGGCGAGGGCCAGGACGCGATGTTCGGCGTGCTCGACCGCACCGTGCCGCTGCTGCCCGCCGACAAGCCGCGCTACCTCATGGGCGTCGGCACGCCGGCCGACATCCTGGGCGCTGTCCGCCGCGGCGTGGACATGTTCGACTGCGTCATCCCCACGCGCTCCGGCCGCACCGGCCGCGCCTACACCAGCCGCGGCGTGCTCAACCTCCGCAACGCGCGCCACGCCGACGACCCGCGCCCGCTCGACCCGGCCTGCCCCTGCCCCGCCTGCGCTCGCCACTCCCGCGCTTACCTCCACCACCTGATCCGGGCGGACGAGATGCTCGGCCCGATGCTGCTGACCTGGCACAACGTGCGGTACTACCAGGACCTGATGCGCGGCCTCCGAGGCGCCATATGCGAAGGGAGTTTCGGGGCGCACGCGGCGGCGCTGGAAGCCGGCTGGCGCGCGGGCGACGACGCGCCGCCGGACGACGCGGCCGCCGAGAGCCTCGCCGAAGACCGCGAGATGGCGCCATGAGCGGCAATCCGAAGACCGACACCTCCGCCCTCACCCAGCTCGGCCGTCCGGTCGGCGTGCCGGCCTCGCCGGAGGACGCGGTGCTGGAGCGCGTGCCCAACCCGCACCCGGGCGTGCCCTACTGCGTTCGCTTCACGGCGCCCGAGTTCACCAGCCTCTGCCCCCTCACCGCCCAGCCGGACTTCGCGCACCTCGTCATCGACTACGTGCCCGCCGAGTGGTTGGTGGAGAGCAAGTCGCTCAAGCTCTACCTGACTTCGTTCCGCAACCACGGCGCGTTCCACGAGGCCTGCACGGTGGGCATCGCGCGGCGTTTGGAAGCTGAGCTGTCGCCGGTGTGGCTGCGCATCGGCGGCTACTGGTACCCGCGCGGCGGCATCCCGATCGACGTGTTCTACCAAAGCGGCAAGCCGCCCGCCGGTGTGTGGGTACCGCCGCAAGAGGTGCAACCCTACCGTGGCCGCGGCTGACGCCCCCTTCGACGCCGAGGCCGCAAAGGCGGAGATCCGCGTGGAGGCGCTCGCGCTGGGCTTCGACGCGGTGGGCTTCACCGAGGCGCACCTGCCGGATGAGACCCGCGAGCGGCTGGACCGCTTCCTCGCGGACGGGATGCACGGCGGGATGGGGTGGATGGCGAACCGCGCCGAGCAGCGCGGGCATCCGCGCTCCTTGTGGCCGGAGGCGGTCAGCGCCATCAGCCTCGGTATGTCCTACGCGCCGGATGGCGACCCGCTCGCCAACCTCGCGCGACCGGACCGCGGCAGCATCAGCGTGTACGCGCGGAACCGCGATTACCACGACTTGATCAAGAAGCGCCTCAAGGCGCTCGGCCGCTGGATGGCGCAGCGCTGGCGCGGCACCGACCTGAAGGTGTTCGTGGACACCGCGCCGGTGATGGAGAAGCCGCTGGCGGAGCGCGCCGGACTCGGCTGGCAGGGCAAGCACACCAACCTCGTGTCGCGCCGCCACGGCTCTTGGCTGTTCCTTGGCGAGATACTTTGCACCCTGGAGCTGCCGCCCGACCCGCCGGAAGCCGACCATTGCGGCTCCTGCCGGCGCTGCCTGTCCATCTGCCCGACGGACGCCTTTCCGGCGCCACGCCGCCTCGATGCGCGGCGGTGCATAAGCTACCTGACCATCGAGCACGCCGGGCCGATCCCGGAGGAGTTCCGCGCGCCAATGGGCAACCGCATCTACGGTTGCGACGATTGCCTCGCCGTCTGCCCTTGGAACAAGTTCGCCCAGGCGCACAGCGAGCCGGCCTTCGCGCCGCGTTCCGAACTGGACGCGCCGCGCTTGGCCGAGTTGGCGGCGCTGGAAGACGCGGCCTTCCGCGCCCTGTTCTCCGGCAGCCCGGTGAAGCGCATCGGCCGCGACCGCTTCGTGCGCAACGTGCTGGTCGCCATCGGCAACTCCGGCGACCCCGCGCTGCGCGCCACGGCGCAGGAGCACGCGGAGGAGCCGGACCCGGTGGTGGCCGAAGCAGCGCGTTGGGCCGCCGGGAGGCTCGCCCCCGCATGAGCGAAGGCGCGATCGTGCTGTTCAGCGGCGGCCAGGACTCCGCGACCTGCCTCGCCTGGGCGCTGCGCCGCTTCGCCCGTGTGGAGACGGTGGGATTCGCCTACGGCCAGCGGCACGGCGTGGAGCTGGACTGCGCCGCCGCCTTCCGCGCCCGCCTGCCCGCGCTGCTGCCCGACGTGGCGCACCGGCTGGGCGACGCGCACACCCTGCCGCTGGAGGCGCTCGGCGCCCTGTCCGACACCGCCCTGACCCGGGAGGCGGAGATCGCCATGCGCGGCGACGGGCTGCCCAACACCTTCGTGCCCGGCCGCAACCTGGTTTTCCTGACCTTCGCCGCCGCCCTCGCCTACCGGCGCGGCCTCCGGCACCTCGTCGCCGGCATGTGCGAGACGGATTACTCCGGCTACCCGGACTGCCGCGACGACACGATCAAGGCGGTGCAGGTGGCGTTGAACCTCGGGATGCAGCGGCGCTTCGTCATCCACACGCCCTTGATGTGGCGGGACAAGGCCGAAACCTGGCGATTGGCCGAGGAACTCGGGGGCGCCGCGCTGTTGGGCGCCATCGCCGAGGAGACGCATAGCTGCTACCTCGGCGACCGCGCGCAGCGCCACCCATGGGGCTTCGGCTGCGGCGCCTGCCCGGCCTGCGGGTTGCGCGCCCGAGGGTGGGACGCCTACAGCGCCGGCCGCCCGGACAAGGACGAAGAATGACACCGCCCGCCAGGGGCCGCGCCGAAGGCTTCCTGTTCCTCCTCGGCTTCGGCCTCTGCATTCCCGCGGCCAACTGGCTGATCGGCAACGTCGGCACCGCTTGCGTGCCCGGCGGCGGCCCGTGCCTGATCCCGGTCGCGCCCGGCCTGATGGCGCCCTCCGGCGTGCTGATGGTCGGGCTGGCCTTGGTGCTGCGCGACGTGGTGCAGCGCCGCCTCGGCCTGGGCTGGGCGGGCGCCGCCGTGCTGGCCGGGGCCGCCCTGTCCGCCCTGCTGGCTCCGCACGCGCTGGTGGTCGCCTCGGCCGCTGCCTTCCTGGTGAGCGAAGCGGCGGACCTCGCCGTCTACACGCCGCTGCAACGCCGCGGGCTGGTCCTCGCCGTGGCGCTCAGCGGCGTGGTGGGGCTGGTGCTCGACAGCGTGGTGTTCCTGCTGCTCGCCTTCGGCAGCCTCGAATACGTCGCCGGGCAGGTGGTCGGGAAGCTGTGGATGGTGCTCGCGTCCCTGCCGCTGGTGGCGTGGCTGCGGCGACGGGACGAGAGGCTCGGCTTGCGGCCTGCTTGAAAAAAGGCGGAAGCGTGTTCCCGCTGTTGCGCGCCGCCCTGTTCCCGCTCGCCCTGGCCTGCGCAGCGTCGGCTTGCGGCGCGGTCGTGCCGGCGTCCGGGCCGCCGACCTACGGCGACGGGCGCGGCAACAGCAGCAACTGACGCCCGCCGCGGAGCGCCGGCTCAGCCGGCCTCCGCCAAGGTGCTGGGATGGAACAGCGCCTCCGGCGGGATCGGCCCGGCGACCAAGCCGTCGGCCGCGGCGAAGCGGACCATGGCGCCTATTTCACCGCGATTGCGGGCGAAGCCGTAGGGCCAAGGGTCGCCGCCCATGATCGCGGCCTGCTCCTCGAAGGCCGCGGCGGCCCAGGGCAGCGACACGCGCAGCACGTTCACCAAGCGCAGCTCTTCCAGCGCGATGGCGCGCGCGCGGGCGAAGGCGCGGAACAGCTCCACCGGCAGCCAGGGGTGCCGCTCCGCCACGTCCCGCCGCACCGCGAGGCAGTGCATGATGGGGAAGAAGCCCGTGGCGCGGTGCCACGCGACCTCCTCGGCGCGGTGGTCGGGCCAGAGCCGTCCGACCGGCGCGCCCCGGTCCTCGAAAGCCGCAGGCGGGCGCGGCGCGATCATCGCGTCCAGTCGCCCGGCCGCCAGCGCCGCCTGCAAGTCCTCGCCGAGCGGCCGGACGTCCAGCCCGCCCGGCAAGCTGATCGGCACGCGCTCGCCGCCGGTCCGCCACGCTACGCCGCGGGTGTCCACGCCGCAGTGCTCGCGCAGGATGCCGCGCACCCACAGCGCCGCGGTCTGCTGGTACTCGGGCACGCCTACCGTCCGACCGGCGAGGTCGCCCGGCCCGGCGATGCCGCGGTCGGTGCGGATGTAGACCGCCGAGTGGCGGAAGGCGCGCGAGGGGAACGCAGGCACGCCCACATAGGCGCTGTCGCCGCGCGCCGTGGTGACGATGTGCGAGCCCATGGAAAGCTCGCAAACGTCGAAGGCCCGGTCGCGGAGCGCGCGGCGGAAGATGTCCTCCGGCTCGCCCGGCAGGGTGACGAAATCCACGCCCGGCACGGCGACCCGCCCGTCCAGGACCGGCCGCGTCCGGTCTGAGGCGGTGCAGGCGAGGGTGAGCGAGAGCTTGGTCACGGCGCGTCGTCCGCCATGGCCGCGGCGAGGTTCTCCGGCGTGAAGGGCAGCCGGCGCGGGCGCACCCCGAGCGCCTCGTGGATGGCGGCGGCGATGGCGGCGATCGTCGGTCCCATGGAGGCTTCGCCCGCCCCGAGCGGCGCCGCGTCGGGCGGTGGCGCGACCAGTTCCACCGCCACCTCCGGCACCTCGGAAAAGCGCAGGATGGAGTAGCCTTCCCAGGCGGCGCCGGTGACGGCGCGGCGGTCGAAGCGGGCCTCTTCCAACAGCGCCACGGACGCGCCGTGGACCGCGCCGCCCTCCAACTGGTTGGCCGCACCATCCGGGTTCACCGCCTCGCCGACGTCGCCCGCGACCCAGAGGCGCCGGCAGCGCACGCGCTCCGCCGTCGCGTCCACCTCGGCCACCACGGCGGCGTAGGCGCCGGTGTTCTTGTAGCGGGCGAGGCCCAGGCCGAGGCCGATCCCTTCCCGCCTTCGCCGGTCCGTCCACCCGGCCATCGCGGCGGCGTGCCTCAGCACCGCCACGGCGCGCGGGTCGTCGAGGTGCCGCAGCCTGTGCTCGAGCGGGTCGGAACCGGCGAGCGCGGCCAGCTCGTCCATCACGCTCTCGATCGACCAGACGTTCAGCGTGGCGCCTAGACCGCGCAGCGCCGAGGTGCGGATCGGCATGTCGAGGAGGCGCGTCGTCTCCACGCGGAGCGAGGGCACGCGGTAGATCGGCACGGCGTTGCGCGGCGCGCCGCCGCCCGCCGCCATCGGCGGGTTGATGGCCGGCCGCACCGCGAACGGCTCCGCCAGCATGGAGGCCGCGAGCAGGGCCGGTTCCGGCGCGCGGCCGGGGCGAGAGGAATGGCCGTTGCTCACCACGTGGCTGCGCCAGCCCAGCAGGTCGCCGCGCTCGTCCACCGACGCCTCCACGTCCACGAGCATCGCGGGCGAGAGCGGCGCCCAGCCCAACTCCTCCGCGCGGCTCCAAACGAGGCGGACCGGCCGCCCCTCCGCGGCGCGGGCGATCAGCACGGCTTCTAACGCCACATCGTCGGCGCCGTTGTGGCCGTAGCAGCCGGCGCCCTCGGCGTGCCGAACCACGACGCGTTCCGGCGCGCAGCGCAGCGCTTTGGCGATGTCGGCGCGGAGATTGTAAGGCCCTTGGCTGTGCGTCCACACCTCCACCGCGCCGCCCCGCCAGCGGGCGACGGCGCAGCAGGTGCCGATGGACGCGTGGGCCAGGAAGGGCCGCAGGAAGCGTCGCGCGACGCGCCGCGCTCCGCGGACGCCGGGCGTCTCGCCCCGCTCCTCCACCGTGCCGCGCTCGCCGCGTGATGCCGCGTCCTCGAGCCACGCTTCCAGCGCGGCCTGCTCGGGCAGGCTGTCCTCCGCCGCCCATTCGGCGCGCGGCGCCAAGCGCGCCGCGGCCGCATCCGCGTGCCATTCCGTTTCGGCGAGCACGGCGAGGAAGTCGCCGTCGCGGACGACGCGCGCTCCGCCGGGCAGCGGCGCGCCGTCGCGCAGCGCGACAAGCCGCGCTCGGCGCGCGGGCGGGCGCACCACCCGGGCGTGCAGCGTGCCCGGCAGGCGGAGATCGTGGACGTAGCGGGCGGCTCCGAACACCTTGTCCGGGAGGTCGAGGCGCGGCACCGACCGGCCCGCCACCGCGCGTTCCGCCGCGCGCTTCGGCTTCGCATCGGGCGAGGCTTCCGCTTCCAGCAGCTCCGCCCCGGCCAAAGCCCAGTATGAGCCGACCTCGCGGCCGTCCGGGGCGAGGAAACGGCCGTCCTCCACGCGGATCGCCTCCGGCGGCACCCCGCTCCGCTGCGCGCACACGCCGACGAAGATGCGGCGCGCGTCGGCGCAGGCGTGGCGCAGCGCGCCGCCCGAAACCTGGACCGAGAGGCTGCCGGAGGTCACCGCCTCGTCCGGGCTATCGGGCGTCGCGGCCGGGCGCAGCTCGATGCGACCCAGCGCCACGTCCAGCTCGTCCGCCGCGATCTGGGCGAGAGCGGTCAGTATCCCCTGCCCCAGCTCCACCTTGCCCGGCGTGACCGTCACCCGCCCTTCCGGGTGGATGGCCAGCCACTGCGACAGGCGCCGGTTGAGGTGCAGGCTGCCCGGCAGGCGCGGGCGCCCGTCGTCCGTGAGCAGCGCGGCGCCGAAACCTTGGCCGCTCATGCCGGAGCGCCTTCCCGCATCGCCCGCGCGGCGCGCTTGACGGCGCGCACGATCCGGTTGTGGCTGCCGCAGCGGCAGAGGTGCGGGTCGAGCGCGCGGCGGATGGCGTCGTCGTCCGGGTCCGGGTCGGCATCCAGCAGCGCCGCGGCCGAGACCAGGATGCCGGACAGGCACCATCCGCACTGGCCGGCTTGCTCCGCGAGGAACGCCGTTTGCAAAGGGTGGGGCGCGGCGGGCGAGCCGAGGCCCTCCGCCGTCACCACCGAGCGCCCGCCGACCGCCTGCAAGGCCATAGTGCAGGACGGCACGGGGCGGCCGTCCACCAGCACCATGCAGCACCCGCACTGCTCCGCTCCGCAGCCGAAGCGCGGGCCGGACAGCCCCAACGGGCCGCGCAGGACTTGCAGCAGCGGCGCGTCGTCCGGCGCCTCGCGCTGCACGTCCAGCGCGACGGCGGCGCCGTTCAGGGTGAACTCCAGCATCGCGCCGCGCCCTTCAGCCCGCCTCGATCCGCGCCAGCTTGATCCATTCCCGCTGCCGCTCGATGTCGCGCGCCAGGAACGCGCCGAAGGCCTCGACCGCCATCGGCGTGGGCTGCGCGCCGGCGCGGGCCTGCGCTTCCCGCGTCGAAGGGAGGCCGAGGATGCGGTTGACCTCCGCGTTGAGCCTCGACGCGATCGGCGCCGGCAGTCCCGCCGGCGCCATCAGGCCGAGCCAGATGGAAGCCTCGTAGCCGGGGATCACTTCCGCCAGACTCGGCAGGTCCGGCAACAGGGCGGAGCGCTCCGGCCCGGTGGTGGCGAGGCCGCGCACCCGCCCGCCGGCGATCTGCTCGCGCATGGTCGGGATGGCGTCGAACATCACCGGCACCTGCCCGGAAATCAGCGCCGTTCGGGCCTCGTTGCTGCCCCTGAAGGGGATGTGGTTCATGCGGATGCCGGCCAGGGCGCAGAACACCTCGCCGGCGATGTGGTAGGGCGTGCCGGGGCCGGAGGAGGCGTAGTCCACGCGGCCGGGGTTCGCCTTCACGTGGGCGACCAGTTCCGGCACCGTCGTCGCCGGGATGGAGGGATGCACCGCCAGGACGTGGTACGCCACGTTCACCGCCGCGACCGGCGCCAAGTCGCGCAACAGCACGTAAGGCCGGTTCGGGAGCAGCGTCTCGTTGGCGGTGTGGGTGTTCGACATCAGCAACAACGTGTGGCCGTCGGGCGCCGCCTTGGCCACCGTCTCCGTGCCGATCACCGCGCCGCCCCCGGGCCGGTTCTCCACGATCACCGGCACGCCGAGCGCCGCCGACAAGGGTTCCGCCAGGAAGCGCGCGGCCACGTCGGCCGAGCCGCCCAGGCCGAAGGGCACCACGATGCGGATGGCCCGCGCCGGCCAGGGTTGCGCGCGAGCCGCTCGCGGCGCCGCCCCCGCGCCCGCAACCCCGGCCAGGAAAGCTCGCCTTTGCATGTGTCCTCCGTGGCGTGGCCTTGTTCCTGCCGCTTGATATGAACCCATGGTCGCGCGCCTGGACGCGCCACGCCAGCCCCCCTGTTTCGCACCGGGAGACGCGGCGCCTATGGTGCCGCCCCCAACGGCAGCAGGACGCCCGGAATGACACCGCCAGCACGAGCGAACGCCCCGGACACGGCGATGTCCGCCGCAGACGCCGTGGTTGCGGCGCTCGCGGACGCCGGCGTCACGCGCTTGTTCGGCGTGCCTGGCGGCGGGTCGAGCCTCGACCTCGTCGCAGCCGCGCACCGGCGCGGCCTGCCCTTCGCACTGGCGCGGCACGAGACGGCCGCGGTCATCATGGCGGCGACGACCGCCGAGCTCACGGGCCGTCCGGGCGCCGCGCTGGTGACGCGCGGCCCGGGTGTTTCCAACGCCGCCAACGGCGTGGCCCACGCCTCGCTCGACCGCGCGCCGGTGCTGCTGCTCGCGGACGGCTTCACCGGAGCGGAGCGCGCCTTCGCCAACCACCAGTGGTTCGACCAAGCGGCGATGCTGGCGCCCGTCACCAAGGCCGCCGCGAAGGCCGTCGAGCCGGGAACGGAGGCCGGGCCGATGGCCGCCGCGCTGCTCGCCACCGCCATGGCCTCGCCGCGGGGGCCGGCGCTGATGGAGCTGTCGGGCGTCGCGGCGCGCGCACCGGCCTCGCCGCCGCCACGGCCAGGTGCGGCCACGCCATCCGCCATACCGGACCCCGCCGCGTTGGGAGCGGCGCGCGCCCTCATCCGCGGCGCGGACCGCCCGGTGCTGGTCGCCGGGCTGGAGGCCGCGACGCCGGGCGCTTGCGCCGCCGTCCGGCGGTTGGTCGAAGCCCTGGGCTGCCCCGGGCTCGTGACCTACAAGGCTAAGGGCGTGGTGCCAGACTCGCACCCGCTGTTCGTCGGCGTGTTCACCGGCGGCGACGCGGAAGCGCCGTTGCTCTCGGAAGCCGACCTCATCCTCCTGGCGGGCGCCGATCCGGTGGAGTTCATACCCCGGCCCTGGCGCTACGGCGCGCCCGTCGTCGAGATCGGCGCGGTGCCGCGCGCGGCGTATTACGTGACACCCGCTGCGGCGCTGCGCGGGCCGCTGGAACCGGCACTGGCCGCGCTCGCGGAGGGCGGGCGGCGCGGCGCCTGGACCGCGGCGGCGATCGAGGCGCACCGCGCGGCTTGGCTGGCGCGCCTCGCCAACGGGCCGACGACGGGAGGCAACCGCGGCCTGTCGCCGCAGGCGGTGGTGGAGGTCGCGCAAGCCGCGTGCCGCCGCGCCGGCGCGGACCCGCGCGTTTCGGTGGACGCCGGCGCGCACATGTTCCCGGCGACCACCTTCTGGCAAGCGTCGCGCCCCGGCGACCTGCTCATCTCCAACGGCCTTTCCACCATGGGCTTCGCGGTGCCGGCCGGGATCGCCGCCGCGCTGCACGATCCGGCGCGGGGCGCGCTGGCCTTCACCGGCGACGGCGGCTTGCTGATGGCGCTGGGCGAGCTGGCGACGGCGGCGGCGCTCGGGGCGAAGCTCGTGGTGGTCGTGTTCAACGACGCCGCCCTGTCGCTCATCCACATCAAGCGCGACGCGCGCGCCTTGCCCGAAGGCGCGCTCGGCTGGCCGCGGGCGGACTTCGCGGCGGCCATGCGCGCTTTCGGCGGCCTCGCGCTGCGCGCGGCGACCGAGGAGGAATACGCGGCCGCGTTGGACCGCGCGCTGGCGGCGCCCGGCCCGGCGCTGGTCGACGTCCTCGTCGATCCGGAGAGCTACCCGGCGCAGATCAAGGCGCTGCGCGGCTAGACTCGTTTCAGCCTGACTGTGGCCGGGCAGAAGCGGGTTTGATGTCTGCTGGACGGCGATTCACGCCCTAGGTTTTTCCACTCAGGGCGATCGCGGTTTAGAGCGGCGGCGCCCGCCGGTGCCAGTCGGTGTCGCGTTGGAAGGCGTCGGCGGCGCGCAGCACCCGCGCTTCGGCGAAGGGCCGCCCGGCGAGTTGCAATCCCACCGGCAAGCCGCGGTCGTCGAAGCCACAGGGCACGCTGACGGCGGGCAGGCCGAGGTAGTTGAACGGCCGCGTGTTCGCCGGCACCGCCATGAACCGCGCCCAGTTCTCCGGGTCGGCGTCCACGTCCGTTTCGGCCAGGGTGGGCACGCGGGTGCGGAGGGTGGGCGTGGCGACCAGGTCGTGGTCCGTCAGCGCCTCCGCCACGAACTGCCGCAGCAACGGCCCGCGCCGGGCCAGAGCCTCGACGTAGTAGTGGCCCGGGATGGCGTAGCCGCCGTAGAGACGGGCGCTGAGGTGCGCGGCGTAGTCGCCCGGCCGCTCGCGCATCCAGGCCGCGTGGATGGCGGCGCCCTCCACCCGGCTGAGCACCGCGCCGAAGGCGTTCACCGCCGCCAGGGCCGGCGCGGACACGCGCGAGACCTTGGCGCCGCGCGCCCGCAGCGCGTCCAAGGCGGCTTCGAAGGCCGAAACCACCGGCGCATCGGCGCCCTCCAGGAACCACGTCTCGCACACCGCGATCCGCGTGCCGCGTAGGTCGCCGTCCAGCGCCGCCTCGTAGTCCGGCACCGGCTCCCGCGCGCTGGTCGGGTCCGCCGGGTCGTGGCCCGCCGTGATTCGGAGGAAGCGCGCGGCGTCGCGCGCGGTGCGGACCAGCGGCCCGACGTTGTCGGCGGAGAAGGAGAGCGGCATCGCGCCGAAACGGGACACGCGCGTCTGCGTCGGCTTCAGGCCGGTCACGCCGCAAAGGGAGGCCGGCAGGCGGATGGAACCGCCGGTGTCGCTGCCGAGCGCCGCCGCGAAGAAGCGTGCCGCCACGCCCGCGCCGGAGCCCGAAGAGGAGCCGCCGGAGCAGTACGCGGGGTTCCACGGGTTGCGGCAATGGCCGAAATGCGCGTTGTGGCCGGTCGGGTTCTGGGCGAACTCCGCCATGTTGAGCGTGCCCATGTCGATGGCGCCGGCCGCGTCCAGCCGCCGCAGCGCCGTCGCGGTCGCCTCCGGCGTGAAGTCCCGCCGGATGCGCGAGCCGCAGGTGCTCACTCGGCCTCCGCGGTAGTACATGTCCTTGTGCATCATCGGCACGCCGGCGAGCGGTCCCGGCTCGGCCCCGCCCGCGCGGGCCTTGTCGGCCGCCGCCGCGGCTTCCAGCGCCGCATCGCGGTCGAGGCCGATCACCGCGTTCACCGCGTCGCCGTGCCGCTCGATGCGGTCGAGGCAGGCGCGGACCAGTGCCTCCGCCCGGACCTCGCCGCGGCGGAAGGCGTCGGCCATCTCGGTCATGGACAGCTCGGCGAGCGAAGCGCCGGGGCCGGGCGGCGGGGCGCCCATCAACCGGGCTCCTTCAGGTCGCGAAGCGCCACTTCGAACCCGCTCGGTTCGTCCTCGAAGGCGTAGCCGGCCCGCACCCGCTCGACCTCGGCGATGAGCTGCGCCATGTCGGCCAAGGCGTGCCGCGCGGCGGCGTTGGGCGGCTCCACGCCGCTCCAGCGGCGGATCGCTTCCACGGTGGGCGGGACGATCTCCGGTTCCATGCCTCGGCTCCTCGCGGAAAGGCCGCATCGTGCATCGTCCCGGCCGGAGCCGATAGGGGCCGGCGCTTCAGCGGCGTCCACCGCCCTCCGGCGCTTGCTGCTGCTGGCCGCGGCGGCGCCGTTCGCCCGCCGCTTGCAGCGCCTCGCACTCGCTGTTCTCGCCGACGCCGAGTTGGATGGTCGGCAGGAGCGCCAAAGGCGGGAACAGCAAGCCCAGTCCGACCGCCGCGCCGGCCCGCGCCGCCGCTTCGGCCAGCTCCGGCTGGATGGACGGGTCTTTCAACGTGCCTTCGATGCGGATCGGCGTCGGCAGCGACGCGACGGTCGGCCGCTTGGCGTCCGTGCGCAGCCGGAGGTCGAGCTGCTCGCGCCCGAGGTCGAGCCCACCGCTGCCGGTCACCACATGGGCGTCGGTGTCGAGCAACAGCGTGCGGCTGCGCAGCGCGCCGCGTTGCAAGGCGAAGTCGGCGATGAAGCACTCGATCCGCGCCCGCGCCGGGACGCCGAGCGCCGACAGGAGGGCGTTGCCGAACTGCAAGCCCGAAAGGTCCACGAGCAGCGAGCTGACGGTGCCGCCCACCGTCACGAAGGTGGCCTCGCCGTTGCCGCGCCCGAGGATCTCGGACACCGACTTGCCGCTGCCCTCCAGGCGGGCGACGCCGCCCACCGTGCCCGCGCCGCCTGCGCCGGCGGCGCCGAGCAGCCGCGACAGGTCGGCCCGGCGCATCTCGACGTCGATCTTCGCGCGCAACCCGCCGCCCTCCGTCGGCGCCAGCGTCCCGTTCGCCACGAGCCTCCCCTGCCCGATCCCCAAGGACACGGGGTGGATCGAGACGGCGCCGTCCACGATGTCCACTTCCGTGCTCAGGCTGTCGAAGGGCATGTTCCGGCCTTGGACGCGGTCCGCCCGGTAGCGGAGGTGGACGTCCGCGGCGGTCAGGCGCGGCATGTTGACGGGCGTGGTCGGGAGCAGCTTCCGGCCCGCCGCTTCGCGGGCCATGGCGTTGCGCTGCTGCCGCGTCTGACCCGGCGTGTCGGCCCGCCCCGGCTGGCTGCCGATCAGGCCGCCGAGATCCGCGAGGTCCACGCTGCGCGAGCGCAGGTCGGCGGTGACGTCGTGCCGGCTGCCGGTCGTGGAAACCGTGAGGGTGCCGCCGATGTCGCTGCGCCCGACCTTCCCTTCGGCGTCGAACAGCCGCACACGGCCGTCCGCGTAATCCGCCTTGCCCTCCAGGCGGAACGGCGGAGTCTTCGGGAAGGGCACGCCGCTGAGCGGCACCAGGTCCGCCATGTCCTTGCCGGCGAGTTCCACGCGCAGGTCGGCGCCACGCAGCTTCAGCGGCTCGCGCACCGTGCCCTGCAAGGCGAGCGTGGTGTCGCCGTTGCGCAGGCGCAGATCCGCCGGCCAGGGCCGGGTCTCGTCGCGCAGGCCGAGGACGGAGCCGCCGGTGAACTCGGCTTCGATCCGCTGGCCGGCGTAGGTGCCGCGCGCTTCAGCGACCAGAGCGGGCTCCTGCCCGTCCCGGTCCCGCGTGTTCAGGTCCACGTCGAAGTCGGCCCGCAGCCAGGGGATGACGACCTTCGCCTTGCCCTCGTTGATGCGCAACGCGCCGATTTTCGGGCCGGACTGGGCACCCGGCTCCGCGGCCTCGCCTTTCGGCGCCGAGAGGGTGTCGAAGGCGTAGTTGCGGCTGCCGTCCTCCCGGGCGATCACGTTGACCGCGGGGCGGTCCAGCTCGATCGCCGGAATAACAACCTCGCGCGAGCGCAGGAAGGCGCCGACGTCCACCTGCGCCGTGGCGCGCGCCACCTGCGCGAAGGGCGGGTCCTCCGGGAAATCCGGCGGATTGCCGACGCGCACGCCCTCCGCAGCCACGGTGACGGTGCGGCCCAGCTTCACGTGCAGGTGCTCGATCTTGACCGGCCGCCCGAGCGCCGCGCTCGCCCTCGACTCCGCCAGGGGTATGAACCAGTCCCACGACCAGAACGCGGCCAACAGCCCCGCCAGCAGGACCGGTATGCCGAGCAACAAGAGCCAGCGTTTCCCGCGGCGCCCTGCCATCGTTCCCTCCGAACGCGGCGGCGTCAGCCGCCCCCGCCGCATCGTTCCGAGGTAAAGCGCCGCAAGCGCCCAGGGGTTCGGCCCAGCGGGCCGCGTTACGGAAGGTTCAGGCGATCTCCCGCACCAGCTTGGCGCGGAGCGCGCGGGCGATGTCGCGCCTGTCCTCGGCGCTCACCACGAAGGCGCCGGGTCCGCCCACCACCTCCCGCCCGTAGGTCTCCGACAGGGGTTCGCCGAAGCGCGTCACCTGCCCGGCCGACGCGACGGCGAGCGCGTTGACCGTGATGCCGGCCGCCACCGCGTCGTCCCGCGCCGCGGGCGCCGGCCGGAGCGAGCGCATGTCGGGGCCGTCGCCCGAGAGGTCGATCACCCGTTCCCGGGCATGGAACGGCGCGGCGTGGATCAGCAGGGCGCAGTGGTCCAAGGCGTCGCCGATGGCGTTCCAGCTCTGGGGGCTGCGCGGCGCCGCCAGCACGGCTTCCGCCAGGGCGCGGGCCGACGCGGCTTGGGACGACAGCCGAGTCCAGTCCACCACGGTGGTGGCACCGCCGGGCGAGCCCCACTCCACCATGGCGACCGCCACAGCGCCGAGCGGCTTGCTGCCGATCGCCGCCAGGACCGACGGGTGGGACAGCGCCTCGGCGTAGCCTTCGCGCTGCAAGCGGAACTCGTCGGCGTCGATGGAGCCGGACGCGTCCACCGCCAGTGCGAGCAGCAGGTCCACATCCTCCCGCGCCGACGCGGCCCGTGCGCCGGGGAGCGTGGACGCCGCGGCCGCGAGGGCCGGCAGATCCCGGCGGCGCGGCCCTCCAGGTGTCGAAAGGCGGGGGCCGGCACGGGCCAGGGGCATCGAGGCTGTCCTTTCCGCACGCGGCGCCTGAGCGAGCGTCCCGCCCGGCCATTGCCCCTGTCAACCGGAGCCGCGCGGGGCGAGGATGCGCGGTCCCTTCCCCTCATGGAGCCGACGCATGACAGACTCGCCAGTGTTGCTCGACGTGGACGCCCGAGGCGTCGCCACGGCCACCCTCAACCGGCCGGCCCGCGGCAACGCCTACGACGAGGATCTGCTGCACGCCTTGATCGAAGGGCTGCGGCGGCTGCGGGACGACCCTTCGGCGCGCGCGCTGGTGGTCCGCGGGGCCGGCAAGCACTTCCAAGCCGGGGCCGACCTGGATTGGCTTGCGCGGGCGGCGGAGTACCCACCGGACCGCGCCTTCCGGGCCTCGCTCGCCACCACCACCGCGATGCAGGAGCTGAACGAGTTCCCGCGCCCGACCTTCGCCGTGGTGCACGGCGCCTGCTTCGGCGGCGGCTGCGGCTTGGTCTGCTGCGTGGACGTGGCGCTGGCGACGCCTCGGGCGTTGTTCGGGCTAACGGAGGTGCGCGTCGGCGTCGCGCCCACGCCGATCTCCACCCACATGGTCCACGCCATGGGGCTGCGACACACCCGGCGCTACGCCCTCACCGGCGAGCGGTTCGGCGCCGAGGAGGCGCTGCGCATCGGGCTGGTCCATGAGGTCGTGCCGGAGGACCGGGTCGAAGCGCGGCTGGCCGGCATCCTGGACGAGACGCTCCTGTCCGCGCCCGGCGCCGTGGCCGTGACCAAGGACAGCTTCCTCGGCGCGACCGGCCTGAAGCTGGACGCGCGGCAAATGGCGCTGCTGGCGCACGAGAGTTGGATGCAGCGCGCGTCGGACGAGGGGCGGGAAGGTTTGGAAGCGTTCCGCCAGAAGCGTCGGCCGGCTTGGGCATCCTGAGCGACTTCGCAACGCATCTCTAATAGAATTCCCGACTGGATTTTCGATCCTTACAAGAAAAGTTCTGGCAATGTGGACATGGTGGACCTGGACGGCGCGAACGTTTGGCCGGTCCTCGGGCCTGCCTACACCGTGCCGGGCGTCAGTCCGCGTGCGGAGAAGGTCGAGAACATCCGCAACACCGTGAAGTTCTTCGACTGGACCTTCAACCATGGCGACAACATCGTGCGGCGCATAGTCAACGCCTCGCTCCCAGAAGCGCTCAACAAGGCCGTGCACGACTCGTGGGCGGCCATCAAGGGCCCTGGCCGCCGCCCGATCTGGGACGTCGACGCGGGCTGACCGGCGCCACCCGGCCTCCGCCGCCGTTCGGCGCGGCGGGGGTGTGGGCCGGGTCGCGCGGCTGGCACGGCCAAGCATGCGGGCGCTCCGGACGAGCCCATGGAAGCTCGGCACCAACCGCGTCGGTCGCATGGTCACCATAAGCCCGACACGGCCTCGGGATAATACGTAGAAGTTGACGAAGGCTGGACTTCTTCTCGCAATTTTAGGCACGCTCATTCTTGCGTAAGCGATACGGCTCGGGCAAGCCTCGGCCCAGCCTCGCTCCTAATAAGGAGAGAAACGCGTGCAAAGACGTGCCCTATTGGCTGCCGTAGGCGCGGCCGCGACCATCCCGTTCATCGCCAGCGGCGCGAGGGCGCAGGCGCGCAACGTCGTTGGCGCGGGCTCCGCTCTGCCGCGCACCGTCTATGCTAAGTGGATCGAGATGGCCGGGGCCGATGCCGGCCTGAAGGTCGCCTACGAGCGGATCGGGGGTGGCCCCGCGCTCGAACAGCTCAAGAGCCGGACCATCGACTTCGCCAGCGTGGACTACGCACGGCGCTCGGCCTTCCTGCGCGAGAACCAGCTTATCCAATTCCCGACGGTGCTCACCCCGGTGGTGCCCTTTGTGAACCTGCCAGGGGTGGCCGATGCCCAGCTCCGCCTCACGGGCGAAGTGCTGGCCGACATCTTCCTCGGCAAGATCACGAAATGGAACGACGCCAAGATCAAGGCGCACAACAGCGGCGTGAACCTGCCGGCCACCAACATCGTGCCGGTGCATCGCCTAGAGCCTTCGGGAGCCAACCTGCTGTTCACCACCTTCCTCAGCCGCGAAGCCGAGGCATGGGCCGCGGGCCCCGGCGCGGGGACGACGGTGAAGTGGCCGCAGGGCAAAGGCGTCGAGGTCGAAGGCCTGGAGGCGCTGGCTGCCAAGGTGAAGGCAACGCCGGGTGCCATCGGGTACGGAGGCGTCACCACGGTCAAGGAGGTCGGCTTGGCGTCCGTGCTCCTACAGAACCAAGCCGGCGAGTTCGTGAAAGCCGAGGCCGCCGCATTCGCCAAGGCCGCGGAAGCCGAGGACTGGAGCCAGCCCGGCTTCAACGTGGATCTGGTGGACGAACACGCGCCGGGCGCCTGGCCAATCCTGGGCGCCAACTTCGCGCTGGTGCCGGAGAACCCGACGGCCGAGAAGGTCGAGTCCGCCCGAAACGCCTTCAAGTTCTTCGATTGGGCGTTCAAGAAGGGCGACGCCGCAGTGGTTGCGCTCGGCTATTCTCCCATCCCGGAAAGCGCGGTCGAGCACGTCGAGAAGGTTTGGCGCCGCGCCAAGGACCCGAGCGGCCGCCCGATCTGGGAGGCCTGAGGAGACGCGACACCGCCGCTCCCGCACCTGGGCACCCGCCCCGGTGCGGGAGCAATGGCTGAACGGCGACCGATGCGCGATGGCTGAACCGCAGGAGTTAGCACGGGCCGAGGCTTAAAGTGCCTAACAAAACCGTCGGGCTTGGTTGAGGCAGACGAGGGCGCAGCCGAGGGTGGTGAAGGCGAGGTGGATGTCGGCGCGGCGCTCGTAGCGCACGGTCAAGCGGCGGGACCGGGCCAGCCGCGCCAGCGTGCGTTCCACCACCCACCTGTGCCGCCCGGGGCGCTGGCTGTTCTCGACCCCGCGCCGGGCGATGCGGGGGCGGACGCCACGCTCGCGGCATTCGCGGCGGCAACGCGCGTGGTCGTACCCCTTGTCGGCGTGCAACTTGGCCGGGCGGCACCGCGGCCCCCCGCGGCGGCCACTCCGCACGCCGGGCACGGCGTCCAGCGTGGCCGCGAGCATGCGGCTGTCGTGCGTGTTGGCCGGGCTGAGCGTCAGGCCGAGCGGCGTGCCGCGGGCGTCCGTGACGATGCGCCGCTTCGTGCCCGGCCTGCCCCGGTCGGTCGGGTTCGGGCCGGTCGCCTCGCCCCCCTTTTGGCCGGGACGGACGCGCTGTCCAGCGCGGCGCGGGACCAGTCGATCTGCCCCGCCGCGCGCAGCCGCTCCAGCAGCGCCCGGTGCAGGGCAGCCCACACGCCCGCTTCTTGCCAGTCGCGCAGCCGCCGCCAGCAGGACATGCCGGACCCGCAGCCCACCTCGGCGGGCAGCATCTCCCACGGCAGGCCGGACTTGAGCACGAACAGGATGCCGGTGAGCGCCGCCCGGTCCGGGACCGGCGGCCTGCCGCCCTTGGGCCTCGGCCGCGCGGGCGGCAGCAACGGCTCCACCGTCGCCCAGGGATCGTCGGGAACGAGAACGCGCGCCATGCCGCCCGCACCGCGCCGAAATGGGTTTCGTTAGGCGCATTTAGTCCTTTAAACCCGTATGTTACTTTTTAGGTAGAATTACGGAGTCGTGATAAGTATTCTGTCCTTGCTCCGGATCGTGAAGCGCCGGATTGAGCGAGGGAGTCACGCGTGCAACGTCGGTCCTTTCTGGTCGCCTCAGCCCTGGCGCCCGCCCTTTCTAGTGCCTTCCGTCCGGCCCTGGCCCAGAAGCCCATCGTCCAAGGCGCTGGCACCTCCTTCCTCCGCACCTTCTACACGCGGTGGGGGCAGGAAGCGGCCAAGGAGACCGGTTTCGAAACCAACTTCGAGGCGGCCAGCTCCGACCTCGGCATCGCCAAGGCGACGCAGCGCGTCGTGGACTTCGGCGCTTGCGAAAGCCCGCTCTCCCCGGGTCGCCTGCGGGAACGGGCCTTGGTCCAGTTCCCCTCCTGCTTCGGCGCTATGGTGGTCGCGGCCACCGTTCCTGGGGTGGAGCGCGACCGGCTCCGCCTGACGCCGGACGTCCTCGCCGACATCTTCCTCGGCAAGATCAGCAAATGGAACGATCCCCGAATCGTCGAGCACAACCGCGACCTGCGCCTGCCCGACCTGGCGATCGTGCCGATCTACCGCACGGACCCGGCCGGCACTAACTACGTGTTCACGGTGTACCTGTCCCGCGTGTCCGAAGCTTGGGCCGCCGGCCCGCGCGCAGGTACGGTGGTCCGCTGGCCGGAAGGCGGCAAGGAGGCCAAGGGCATCGCCGGCGTGGCGAAGGCGATCAAGGAGACGCCGGGTGCCATCGGCGTTTCCAACGTCTTCACCGCCAGGGCGTCGGAACTGGCCACGGTGCAGCTCCGCAATCGCTCGGGCGCCTTCGTGAAGGCCGGGACGGACAGCTTCGCCGCCGCCGCAGCAGCGGCCGAGTGGACGCCGCAAAACACGGCCGACGCGATCGACACGAACGCCGCGGCCGCTTGGCCCATCGTCTCGCCGACCTTTATCCTGTTGCCGTCCAACCCTGCGGCGGAGCGGGTGCAGGCGACGCTGGGCGCGATGAAGCTCTTCGATTGGGCGTACCGCAACGGCGCCGACATCGCCCGCGAGTTGGGGTACACCCCCCTTCCCGAGGCGGCCCAGGCGAGCATCCGCGCATCTTGGGACGCGGTGCGTGGGCCCGACGGCAAGCCGATCTGGGGGGCCTGACGTCCCACCGGGGCCAAGCGGGTACGGCTCCGGCCCCCGTCGATTGCCATTTGGCAGGTGACAACCGCGTGGATGACCCTTTGGGGTCATCCGCCTCTACTGTCATTCAAGCTTCATCGAACTGCAAAGAATCCGTCTCTCCGCGCGTCTAGACAGTGCGCCAACCGCACCCGGCCCACGAAGCAGGGCCAGCGAACAACGGAGAGAGACCTTGCAGAGACGCGCTTTCCTGCTGGCCGCCACGGCGGCCACCGCGGGTCCCTTGCTGGCATCCCGCACCGCTTCCGCCCAGGCGGCGCAGATCACCGGCGCCGGCGCGACCTTCCCCCGTCCGGTCTACGAGCGCTGGGGCCAAGCGGCGCGCGAGCCGCTCGGCATCCAATTGAACTACCAGTCCATCGGCTCCGGCGGCGGCATTAACCAGATCACCAACCGCACGGTGGATTTCGGCGCCTCCGACGCGCCGCTTTCGACGGACCAGCTCCGGCAGGCGAACCTGCTCCAGTTCCCCACCGTCATGGGCTCCGTGGTGCCGATCGTGAACCTGCCCGGCGTGCAGGACAACCAGCTCCGCCTCACGCCCGAGGTGCTGGTGGACCTCTACCTCGGCCGCATCACCCGCTGGAACGACCCCAAGCTGGCTGAGCTGAACCGCGACGTCCGGTTGCCGAACCTGCCCGTGGCGCCGGTGTACCGCGCCGACGCGTCCGGCACGACCTTCGTGTTCACCACCTACCTGTCCCGCGTGTCGGATGCCTGGAAGAGCGGCCCCGGCGCCGCGACCTCGGTGCAGTGGCCGAGCGGCCAGGGCGCCCGGGGCAACGAGGGCGTGTCGAACACCGTGCGGAACACGCCGGGCACCATCGGCTACACCGAGAACGCCTACGCCACCGTGAACCGGCTGGTGACGACGCAGCTCCGCAACAAGTCGGGCAACTTCATCAAGCCCGAGATGCCGGCCTTCTTGGCCGCGGCGAACACCGCCGATTGGAACACGCCCAACTTCGCGGCCGACCTCGTGGACCTGAACGGTGCGGACGTGTGGCCCATCGTCTCGCCCACCTTCATCCTGCTGCCGACCAACCCGGCCGCGGACAAGGTCGACGCCAGCCGGAACACCATGCGGTTCTTCGACTGGGCCTTCAAGAACGGCGACGACGCCGCCCGGCGCCTGGAATACATCCCCTTGCCGGACCAGGTTGCGGACGCCGTGCGGACCACTTGGCGCGACGTGAAGGCGCCCGGCGGCCAGCAGATCTGGAGCGCTTGAGGTTTCCCGGGCGATCCGGGCCGGGGTTCGGCGCCGCGCCCGTTTGACTCCGGCCAGGACGAGACGCTTTGCAGCAGGCCATAAGCTCCCCCCTCCCCGTGACCGGCAGCCCCGGGCGACGCAGCGGCGGCGCCTTGGCGGACCGCGTCTTCGAATCCCTGTGCCGCGGCGCGGGGCTGTTCGTGCTGCTGCTGCTCGGCGCCATCATCGTCACCCTGTTCGTCGGCGGGCTGCCCGCCTTCCGGGAGTTCGGCGCCGGCTTCCTGTGGAGCACGGCCTGGAACCCCGTGGAGGGCCGCGAAGACTACGGCGCCTTGGTGCCCGTGCTGGGCACCGTGGTCAGCTCCGTCCTGGCCATCCTGTTCGCCGTGCCTGTGGCCTTCGGCATCGCCTTCTTCCTGACGGAGCTGGCGCCGGAGTGGCTGCGCCAGCCCATCGCCACCGCGATCGAGCTGCTGGCCGCGATCCCCTCCATCATCTACGGCATGTGGGGCCTGTTCGTGCTGGTGCCGTTCGTGCAGCAATACATCCAGCTCACGATCGGCGACGCGCTCGGCGCCATCCCGCTGGTGGGCTTCCTGTTCGAGAGCCGCTCCTTCGCCGGCACCAGCCTGTTCACCGCCGGCCTCGTGCTGGCGATCATGATCCTGCCCTTCATCGCCGCCACCATGCGCGACGTGTTCATGCAGGTGCCGCCCGTCTACAAGGAGAGCGCCTACGCCCTCGGCGCCACGCGCTGGGAGGTGGTGCGCGGCGTGGTGATCCCTTACACGCGAATCTCGGTGGTGGGCGGCGTCATGCTCGGCCTCGGCCGGGCGCTGGGCGAGACCATGGCCGTCACCTTCGTCATCGGCAACGCCAACCGGCTGCCGCAATCGCTCTTCGACCCCTCGACGACGATCGCCTCCATCGTGGCGATGGAGTTCCCGGAAAGCCTGATGGGCAGCCTGAAGCAGTCTTCCCTGCTGGCCCTCGGCTTCCTGCTCTTCGTCATATCCTTCATCGTGCTCGCGGCGTCGCGCTACCTGCTGCGCCCGCGGCTGAAGACCTGAACCGATGAGCGCCGCAACGACCGCCGCCGCCTCGGCCCTCGACCGCACGCCCACCCGCGACCAAGCGGTCGCGCGCGCCCTCGGCCGCCGCCGCCGCACGGTGGACGCGGTCGTGCGGTGGCTGTGCGTCGCCGCCACCCTGGTGGGGCTGTTCTTCCTGTTCTCGCTGCTGCTGACCCTGCTCTGGCGCGGCCTTTCCGCCCTGGACTGGACGGTGCTGACGCGCGAGTTCCAGCCCACCACCTACGGCGACGACACCGCGCCCAAGGGCGGCCTCAGCCACGCCATCGTCGGCACGTTGATCCACACCTCGCTCGCCACCCTCCTCGGCACGCCCATCGGCCTCCTGGTCGGCACCTACCTCGCGGAGTACGCCCGCGGCTCGGCGTTCGGCAACGCGGTGCGCTTCGTGTCCGACGTGTTGCTGTCGGCCCCATCCATTCTGATCGGCCTCTTCATCTACCAGCTCGTGGTACTGCCAATGGGCGGCTTCTCGGGCTGGGCCGGCGTGTTCGCGCTCGCCATCATCGTCATCCCCGTGGTGGTCCGCACCACGGAGGACATGCTCCAGCTCATCCCCAACACCTTGCGGGAAGCGGTCATCGCCCTCGGCGCGCCGAAGTGGAAGATGATCGTCCTGGTCTGCTACAGGGCGGCCCTGTCCGGCATCGCCACCGGCGTGCTGCTGGCCGTGGCGCGCATCGCCGGCGAGACGGCGCCGCTGCTGCTGACGAGCTTCGGCAACTCCGTGATGTCGCTCGACCTCGGCAGCGCCATGGCGAGCCTGCCCATCGCCATCTACCAGCAGGCCAACTCCGGCTTCCCGGACCTGATCGCCATCGCCTGGTCGGGCGCCCTGCTCGTGACGCTCGGCGTGCTGGCCATCAACATCGCCGCGCGGGTCCTGCTCCGGAAGCGCCGCTGACACCATGGAGACTCAGCCCATGAGCACGACAGCCACCAAGGAGACGCCGCCGGCCCCGGCCGCCCCAGCGGCCGCCGCCTCGGCCGGCTTCGGCGGCTTGCGGGCGAAGTCCTCGGCCGCGCTGAACACGGAAGCCCGCGTGGCGATCCGCAACCTCGACTTCTTCTACGGCGACAACCGCGCCCTGAAGGGCATACACCTGGACCTGCCCGACCGGCAGGTGACCGGCATGATTGGGCCCTCCGGCTGCGGCAAGTCCACCCTGCTGCGGGTGCTGAACCGCATGTACAGCCTCTACCCCGGCCAGCGCGCGACCGGCGAGGTGCTGATGGACGGCCAGAACATCATCGGCCCCGACGTGGAGACCAACGAGCTGCGCTCCAAGATCGGCATGGTGTTCCAGAAGCCCACGCCTTTTCCCATGACCATCTACGAGAACATCGCCTTCGGCGTCCGGCTGCACGAGAAGCTGTCCAAGCCGCAAATGGACGAGCGGGTGGAGTGGGCGCTGTCCCGCGCCGCCATCTGGGACGAGGCGAAGGACCGGCTGAACACCTCCGCCCTCGGCCTGTCGGGGGGCCAGCAACAGCGCCTGTGCATCGCCCGCACCATCGCGGTGCGCCCCGAGGTGATCCTGTTCGACGAGCCGACCTCGGCCCTCGACCCCATCAGCACCCTCAAGATCGAGGAGCTGATCGACGAGCTGAAGCGCGACTTCACCATCGCCATCGTCACCCACAACATGCAGCAGGCGGCGCGCTGCGCCGACCAGGTGGCGTTCTTCTACCTCGGCGAGCTGATCGAGGTGGCGCCGGCGGCGCAGCTCTTCACCGCGCCCAGGCACCAGAGGACCCAGGAATACATCACCGGCCGTTTCGGCTGATCGCCGCCCGGGGGAAGGCCATGGTGGAACACATGCAGGAACACACCGTCCGCTCCTACAGCGAGGACCTGCGCCGCCTGCGCGAGTCGATCGAGCGCATGGGCGGCCTCGCCGAACGGCAGGTCGCCGACGCGGTGACGGCGCTGGTGCGGCGCGACACCGGCCTCGCCGCCGAGGTCGTGCAACGGGACGCCGCGATCGACGCCTTGGAACGCGAGGTCGAGACCTTCTGCATCCGGCTCCTGGCGCTGCGGCAGCCGGTGGGCCAGGACCTGCGCTTCATCATCGCCGCGCTCAAGGTCTGCCACGGCCTCGAGCGCATCGGCGACTACGCCCGCAACGCAGCCAAGCGCGCCATCGTGGTGGCGGAACAGCCCCCGCTCGGCAGCCTCAACGGCTTCCAGCGCATGGCGCGGATGGTGCAGGCGAACCTCAAGGACGCCATCGACGCGCTGGTGAACGACGACGCCGCCAAGGCCGACGAGGTCTGGGCCAACGACCAGCCGGTGGACGAGATCTACAACGGCATCTTCCGCGAGATGCTCACCTTCATGATGGAGGACCCGCGCAACATCACCGCCGCCACCCACCTGCTCTTCGTGGCGAAGAACCTGGAGCGGATCGGCGACCACGCCACCAACATCGCCGAAACCGTCCACTACGCCGTGCGCGGCGACAGCCTGCCGGAAGACCGCCCCAAGGCCGACAACTCGGCTTCTGCGGTGGTCCGGCCGCTGGCTTGATGGCGGGCCTCTCGATGCCCGACACCGCCGCCGCACCGGGCATGGCGAAGCCCACCATCCTCATCGTCGAGGACGAGGTGCCGCTGCTGACGCTGCTCCGCTACAACCTGGAGAAGCAGGGCTTCCGCGTGGACGAGGCCGGCGACGGCGAGGAGGCGCTGCTCCGCGTCGCCGAGGGCCGGCCCGACCTCGTGCTGCTGGACTGGATGCTCCCCGCCATCTCGGGCATCGAGGTCTGCCGGCAGCTCCGCCGCCGCCCCGGCACGCGCGACCTGCCGATCATCATGGTGACGGCGCGGACGGAGGACCAGGACGCGGTCCGCGCGCTCGACACCGGCGCGGACGACTACATCAGCAAGCCCTTCGCCATGGACAGCCTCATGGCGCGGATCAGGGCGCTGCTCCGCCGCTCGGGCGCGATAGCCACGCGCGGCGTCCTCTCCTGGCGCGACCTCACGCTGGACCAGGACGCGCACCGCGTGTCGCGCGCCGGCCGGCCGCTGCACCTCGGCCCGACCGAGTACCGCCTGCTGGAGTTCCTGATGCAGCACCCGGGCCGCGTGTTCAGCCGCGAGCAGGTGCTGGACGCGGTGTGGGGCCGCGACATCCACGTCGAGCCGCGCACGGTCGACGTCCACATCCGCCGCCTCCGCAAGGCGGTGAACGGGCCGGGCGACGAAGACGTGATCCGGACCGTCCGCTCCGCCGGCTACGCGCTGGACTCGGAACCCGGCTGACCACGGCCGGCGCCGCCGCCGGCCTGGAGCATCGCGGCCGCGGCCGCCACGCAACGCGCGAAGGCCGACAGGTCGCTCCAACGCCGCTCCGGCAGCACGGCCTCGGCCGTGAAGAGGCCGCCGGAAGCGCGGATGCCGCCTTCGAGCATCAGGTTGTCGTGGAGGTCGAAATCCTCCACCGCCATCCCCTCGGCGTCCTCCCAAACGCCGTCCGGTCGTCGTTTGGCCGCGGGCCCCAGGGCCGCCAAGGTTCGGCCACCGAAGCGCCCGGCGGTGTTGGCGTAGCCCAGGACGGGCCGGCCCAGGCCGCGCATGAAGCCGAGTTCGAACACGGTCCCCGGATCGGCCGACGGGCCCCGGAATGGCGTGAGGTTGGCGATCAAGGCGTCGCAGCCGCGGATCAGGTCTTCGTTGCCGCGGTACAAGCCGAACCACGCCGGATCGTCGGCGCCCTTCGCTCCCGGCAGCCCGCCCTCCTCCACCGGGACCACCCCGGTCAACCCGTGGGCCGCGCAGATCCTGCGCTTCTCGGCCCCGACCGCAGCGCCGCGGTCGGCCAAGAACACCTCCGGTCCCGCCAGATACACCCGCATCGCTCGCCCACCGCCACCGAGTCGGAATGCCGCCGCAACAGCCTACGCCCTGCGCGGGCGGGCCGCCACGATTTGCGCCCCGCCGCCCGGTCTCAGCGTCACCAGCGGATGCAGGCTTGGTTGAAGAACCGCATGTCGGCGTCGCCGAGGGCCTCGCCTGAGCCTATCCGGGCCGCGACGCGGCCACAGCGCTGGGACGTGGCGTCAGGGCCTGAGGCGGTGCTGCCGGCGGGCGCCGGATCGGCCCCGGCGGCTTCTTGCTGCTGCTGTCGGCGCTGCTGCCGCGGCGGCGGACTCGTCCGTTCCGGTGGCTTTCCCGCCTGCGCCGGCGGGGGCGGCGCCGCTTGCCGCCAGGACGGGGGTGGAACCGCGGCCGGGGGCGGCGCCGCCGCAGTCGGCGTCTCCAAAGCCGGGTGTTGCGGCGCGGCCGAGGACGCCTCCGGCATGGGGGCCGTGGCTCCGCCATCGCTCGGTGCCGGCCGGGCCCGCGGGGCCGACGCGGTCGGGGCCGGCATCGTGCCGGCCGGTTCCGGCGCGGGTGACGGGGCTGGCGACGCCACCGCTTCGGCCGGAGTCGAGTTTTCGACGGCTCGCACCGGCGGGGCAGCAGGCGCCACCACGGCTTCCGGCGCCAGGATCGCACGGATGGAAGCGCCGAGCAGCGGAGGAGCGTCCTTCATCGCCACCGCCAGCACGCCGCCCAGGGCAGCGAGGCACAGCAGAAGCACAAAAGCCTTCCGCAACACCCTTCCCCGACGCCGCCGGCGGCGGCGCGTCCGCCATTGGCGGCCGGCCTCCGCCGTGCCGCCGGACGGTTGCGGTTCGTTGCGGGGAGCAGGATGGTTCTCGGCCGTCAACGCCCGGGCCGCGACGCCCGCCCAGGCGTCGCCACCGGGAAGGGTCAAGGGCGGCTGGGCGGCGAAGGCATCATCGAGCAGCTTCTGGAGCGCCGGCACCTGCCACGGGGTCGCCTGCAGGTGGACCACCGGGAGGTGGCCCGCGAAGATCCCTTCGAAGCGGGCCAGGCCGAGCCTCGCGCGCACGGCGTCGACCGCGTCCGGCGTTTCCGAAGGCGCAACATCTACGATCGCGATCCCCTGACCCGGATGGATCAGGACGGTCGGTGAGCTGCCTCGGTCGGCGGGGCGCAAGCGACACTCCCGGATGACGGTCCACTCGCGCCCGAGATCATGCAGATCATGAATGGCAGCGAGATTCGCGGCCGTCGGCGGCGGGATTTCGGCACGGGCGGCCTGTTTCGCCATCGGCACCCTCTCGACTGACCGGAACCGCGCACCCCGCGCGGCCCGCCGCATCGGCCGGCAAATCGGGCGCGGACGCGGAACGTTGTCCCGGTGTAGTCGGGTTGCGCACTCGGCGCCAATCACAAGAAAATCTATGACTTAGCAGCCAAATACCCGTTGTCCGCTGGGCTCGGAGCGGGCCCTGGCGCGGGGCGAGACGGCGCGCCGAACCTTGTCGAGCACCGTGCGGCCGGCTTGCCCCTAACCCGTGCCGCCGCCCCCCGCTCCTGGCCGCGGGCGGTAGAGGAAGTCGCGCATCATCCGCGCCGGCTCGTCGCTGCCCCAAGCCGCCGCGAAGGCGTCGATGCCCGCGGCGATGGCGCGGTCCGCCGGCAGGTTCTCCCACTGCCGCATGAGCGCCTTTTGCGACCGCAGGGCCGCCGGCCCCGCGGCGTCGAGATGCCCGAGCCACTCCTCCACCGCGCCATCGAGGGCAGACGCCGGCACCACCCGCTCCACCAAGCCCCATTCCAGCGCCTCGGCGGCGCCGATGATCTCGCCCAGGAGGAGCAAGCGGCGCGTCCGCCCCCAGCCGATCAACATGGGCAAAAGCGCCGCTTCCACGACGCTCGGGATGCCGACCCGCACCTCCGGCATCCCGAAGCGGGCGTCGGCGGCGGCGATCCGCAGGTCGCAGGCGGCGGCCAGCTCCAGCCCGGCGCCCAGCGCGTAGCCCTCGATTCGGGCGATCACCGGCACCGGACAGTCCCGAACCGCCCGGCAACAGCCGTGGACCAATTCGATGAAGTTCCGCGCTTCGGCGCCGTCCCGGAGGGCCCCCATCTCGCGGATGTCGGCACCGCCGACGAAGGGCCGCGGGGCGGTTCCGGAGAGCACCACGGCGCGCAGCCCTTTCTCCCCGGAAAGGGCGGCCATCGCCTTCGCGAAGCGCCGCATGAGTTCGGAGTCCAGCAGGTTCATCCGGTGCGCGGCCGCGATGGACACGGAGGCGACGCGCCCGCAGCCCGCCGGCCAGTCGCGCAACACGACCTTGATCTCGCCTTCGCCGCCCATGCCCCGTCTCCGCGCGGAACCGCCCGCGCGCCGGGCCTAGCGTGGCGGCGGGTGGGCCGCCAGCGCCGGGTACCTAGGCGTCAGAGCGGCGGCGCGGTGGGCGAGGTCGGATCGCCGCCGGGCCCCAGATCGCTCATGCCGGCGCCCATGGTGGAGGAACCCATGCCGTCGTCGTCCCGCCAACTGTTGCGGCGCTCCATCGCCTTGCGCGCCAGGATGGACCCGCCGACCAGCGCGGCCCCGACGCCGAGCCCCGCCAGGAACGGGCCGACCGCGGCCATCGCCGCCATGCCGCCCATCGCGGTTCCGGCCATCGCCATGGGCAGGCCCAAGGGATTGCATCGCATCAGCATCCGGCTTTCTCCCGACGTCGTTCGCTCCGCCCGGAGATGGGCCGGGCGGCCGAAGCAGCAAGCCGCGGCGGGGCCGAGGGTTCCTCAAACCCGCAGTTCCATCCCGTCGGAGGCCACCTCCCACCCCGCCGCTTCCACCGCGGCGCGCTCCGGGCTGTCGGCCAGCAGCACCGGGTTGGTGTTGTTGATGTGGATCAGGACACGCCGCCGCACGCCGAGGCCGGCGAAGGCCGCCAGCGTGCCCGACGGGCCGTCGACGCTCATGTGCCCCATGCGAGCGCCGGTCTTGGTCCCTGCCCGGGCGCGGAGCATCTCGTCGTCCCGCCAGAGCGTGCCGTCGAAGAGCACGCAGGCCGCGCCGCGAAGCCGCTCCCGCAAGTCGCCCGTCATGGCCGCGCAGCCGGGGACGAAGAACAGCGCGTCGCCCCCCTCCCCGGCCGAAAGCCGCAGTCCCACGGTCTCGCCCGCGTCGGACCGGCCCGGGTCCTCCCCGCCCGCTTCCAGGAACAGCGGCACCTTGCCCGGCACCGGGAAGGCCTCGGCGCGGAGGCCGAGCCCCTCCCCCGCCGCGTCCCGCAATTCGAAGGCCTCGCCGAGCGGCAAGGGCCGCCGCGGCACCAGCCCCGGGTCGAGCGCGCCGAAGATCGGGTTCTCCCTCAGCACGGCCAGCGACGGTTCGGCGCCGTAGAGCGCGAAGGCGTGCCGCTCCCGGAGGCTCAGCAGGCCCGCGACCGTGTCCACCTCCGCGCCCGTCAGCACCACGGCCGCGATCGGCGAATGGCGGACCGCGTCGCCTTCCGGCCGGGGATGCAGCGCGGGCGTCGCGCGCAACTGCGCCGGCAGGTCGGGCGAGGCGTTCAGCAGCACCCAACGGCACCCACCGTCGCCCGACACCGCGAGGGACGCCTGGGTGCGCGCCGGCGCGGCCGGGTCGCCGGCCCGCGCGCGCCGGCAGCCCGGCCCCGCGGAGTTCCACTGCGGAAAACCGCCGCCGGCGGCGGCGCCGAGGACGATGGCCTTGAGCACCCCGCGCCCTCAGCCGAAGGGGAAGGCATCGGGGCGCGGCGCGTGCGCCTGGGTGTCGTGCAAAGCTCCCTGCTCCCTATCCGGGGCGACGGTGGCGGAGCTTGCCCGCCCGCCCGGCGCCCCTCAAGCGGCGCGGCGGCGCCTCACCGGCCCGGGACCGTCGCCTCGACCTGGATCGCTTCGTACCAAGCCGCGAGGTCGGCGATCTGCTGGTCCGACAGCCCCTGCGACACCACGGTCATCTGCTCGTGCTTCCGCTCGCCGCTGCGGTAATGGCGGAGTTGCGCGGCCGTGTAGCCGGCCTTCTGCCCGGCGAGGTTCGGCGCCTCCGGCAGCACGGCGATGCCGTCGTTGCCGTGGCAGGCGGCGCACTGGCCGCCCGCCAGGCGCCGTCCCGCGCGCGGGTCGCCCGCCGCCGCCCGCTCCTGCGCGGGGGCGAGTCCCGCCGCCCCCGCGAACACAAGCGCCGCCGCCAGGGCCACGGCGGCCCTCGATCCCCTCACCGCTGCCGGTCGTAGGAGATGCGGTAGATCGCGCCCGCCATGTCGTCGGACACGAGCAGCGAGCCGTCGCGGAGCGTGGCCACGTCCACCGGCCGGCCGAGGTACTCGTTGGTCTCCTCGTCGAGCCAGCCCTCGGCGAAGGGCTTGTACTCGCGCACCGTCCCGTCCGGGTTCAGGAACGTCACCATCACCCGCGCGCCGATCGGCGTGGTGCGGTTCCAGGAGCCGTGCTGGGCGTTGAAGATCGCGCCGCGGTACTCCTCCGGGAACATCCGCCCGTCGTAGAAGGTGATGCCGAGGTCGGCGGCGTGGTTCGCCGTCTCCACCACCGGGCGCACCGCGTCGCCCGGCGGCTGCGCGTTGGCGTATTCCTTGGTCCGGACCGTGCCGCCGCCGTACCACGGGAAGCCGAAGTTCTGCCCGGCCGCCGTGACGCGGTTGATCTCGCCGGGCGGGCCGTCGTCGCCCATGCCGTCCACCTGGTTGTCGGTGAACCACAGCTCTTGCGTCCCCGGCCGGAAAGCGATCCCGACGCTGTTGCGGATGCCGCGCGCGTAGACCTCGCGGTTCTTGCCGTCGCGGTCCATGCGGACGATGCCGCCGATGCCCACCCGGTTGTACAGGTCCATCTTGGCCTGGAGCGGCACGTTGAAGGGCTGGCCGAGGGAGACGTAGAGCTTGTTGTCCGGCCCGATCCGGCACACCCGGGCGCCGTGGTTGAAGCTCTCCTCCGAGGCGGGGATGAGCTGGCCCTGCGCCACCACCGTCTCCGCCGCCACGTCCGGCCCCTCGTAGAAGAACTCCGCCGCCGGGAAGGCCAGAACGCGGTTGTGCTCGGCCACGTAGAGGATGCCGTCGGGCGAGAAGCACAGGCCGTTGGGCACGCTGAAGCCGATGGAGGGCGCGAACACCTTCACCTCGTCGGCCACCCGGTCGCGGTCGCGGTCCGTCACCGCCCAGACCCGCGTCTTGCGGGTGCCCACGAACACCACCCCGGAGGCGCCCACCGCCATGTGCCGGGCGTCCGGCACCACGGCGTAGAGCTCGATCCTGAAGCCCTCCGGCAGCTTGATGCGCTCGAGGTTGCGGCGGAGCGCGTCGGCGCGGCGGCCGTCCTGCGGCACCGTTTCCATCTGCATCGCGGTGCCGGTGGTGCGGAACTGCTGCAAACGCTCGAGCGCGCCCTGCGCGGGCACCGGGCCCGGCGCCGGCGGCCGCATGCCGGGCGAGAACTCGCCCGGGACGGCCCCGCCGGGCGCCGCCGCGGGCGGCTGGGCCGGCCTTTGGTCTTGCTGTTGGCCCGGCCGCGGCTGCGGTTGGGCGAAAAGGCCCGACGCGCCGGCGACGAGCATCAACCCGGCGCCGAGCAGCGCCTTCCGTGTTTTCATCCGATGTTTCCCTCCCGACCCCCCGTCGACCTATCCCGCGACGTGAGTTCCTGGACAATGGTGCGGCCTCCGGCGACCGCCTCTGACATGCCCGTGAGCCGCGGCGCCAAAGCCGCGTTCGATTTTTTGGATCGAGGAGGCCCGGAGCCGCAGCGCGCGCTTGAACCGTCGCGGGGCGGCGCTTATTCACGCCCTTGGCCCGGCCCCCCTGCGCCGGGCCGGTCATGTTTTTCAGGAGCGGGTCGTCATGGCATTCAGGGTCGCGGTCGTCGGCGCCACCGGAGCGGTCGGGCGCGAGATCCTGAAGACGCTCGCCGAGCGCGACTTTCCGGTGAAGGAGGTGGCGGCCCTCGCCTCCGGACGCTCCGCGGGCCAGGAGGTCTCCTTCGGCGAAAAGGGCACGCTGAAGGTCCAGAACCTGGACAAATTCGACTTCCGCGGCACCGACATCGGCCTGTTCTCGCCCGGCGCATCCGTGTCGGCGGTTCACGCCCCGCGCGCCGCGCAGGCCGGCTGCGTGGTGATCGACAACACCAGCCACTTCCGGATGGAGCCGGACGTGCCGCTGGTGGTCCCGGAGGTGAACGGGCACCACCTCCAGCGCTTCGCCAAGCGCAACATCATCGCCAACCCGAACTGCTCCACCATCCAGATGGTGGTGGCGCTGAAGCCGCTGCACGACGCCGCCCGCATCCGCCGCGTGGTCGTCGCCACCTACCAGTCGGTCTCGGGAGCCGGGAAGGAGGGCATGGACGAGCTCTTCAACCAGACCCGCGCCGTTTACGTGAACGACCAGTCGCAACCCGAGCAGTTCACCAAGCCCATCGCCTTCAACTGCATCCCGCACATCGACAAGTTCATGGACGACGGCTCCACCAAGGAAGAGTGGAAGATGGCGGTGGAGACCAGGAAGATCCTGGACCCCGACATCGCCGTGGTCGCCACCTGCGTCCGCGTGCCGGTGTTCATCGGCCACGCCGAAGCGGTCCACGTCGAGTTCGAGAACCCACTGGACGAGGAGCGGGCGCGCGACCTCCTCCGCGAAGCGCCCGGCGTGCTGGTGGTGGACCGGCGCGAGGACGGCGGCTACGTGACGCAAACGGAATCCGCCGGCGAGGACGCGGTCTACGTTTCCCGCCTCCGCCGCGACCCGACGGTGCCGAACGGCCTGGCTTTCTGGTGCGTGTCCGACAACCTCCGCAAGGGGGCGGCCCTGAACGCGGTGCAGATCGCCGAAGCGTTGGTGGAGCAGGGGCTGATCCAGGCCAAGCGGGCGGCCTGAACTGGGCGCCGCGGCGCCGTTTCCGCGGCGAGACCCATTCCCAAACCGCCCTCGCACGACGGCGTAAGCCGCGGACGCGAGCGACGGCGAGGCGAGGTATAGCGCCGGTCGAGACGACGTGCCCGGATGCCCAAGGGTGGCGTCGTCGCGCCCCGTCTCCTCGTGCTTGCCCTCCAGTCGGGCGAGGGTCGGCCGGCCCTTGGCGATCCTCCCCACAGATGCGGTTTCCTCCGGCATCGCCGTGCCATTCCGGCCGCCCTTGGGAGCGGGTGGGTCAGGACGCGAAAGCAAAGAATGCCTGCGCGCGCGTTTGATCGAGTCGGGCAGGAAAGGACGGGCGACGGACAGCCGGCGGAAGCGCGCGGGGGAGACGAGGGGGCAGGACGGTCGAGGCACTCGCAGTCCGTCCGGATCGATCGCAGCCGTTGATAGGACTATCTGTCTAGGATTTTCTTGACATAGTAATATAATCAGGGGTTGAATGTCCTCGCTTGAATGGAGGCGATGGCATGGACTTCCCTTCCACCCACCTCTGGCGCGTCCTCCGTACCCCTGTCCGCATCCTGCTCTCCGGAGCAGCGGCGTTGCTGGTGCTGGCGGGCGCGCGGCTCGCCGGGCTTCCACCCCTCTCCTCCCTCCTGTCCGGCCCGCCGGTCCAGTTTGCGGCGCTGCTGGTGTTCTCGGTGGGCATCGCCTTCGCGGCGTTCCTGTGGTGGCTCGCCACGCGCTCCTTCGCCTTTCTGCGCGACCCGCGCACCACGCCGGAGCAGTTGGCGAGCCTCCGCGAACTGCCGCTCGCCCTGCCGGAAGGCACCGTCCGCGCCCTGCTGGCGCTGATCGTCGGCGTCGTCGGCCTGCCGCTGCTGCTGTTCAGCCAAGCGCTGTCGCTGAACGACGCCACCGCGGGCTACGTCAACGGCATCATCGCAGGCGTCTTCGGCTACTACTTCGGCGCCCGCTCCACCGCCGGCAGCGACGCCGCGACGCGCCGCCTCGGCGAAGCCTTGGCCGGCCAGGGCCGGCAAGCGGAAGCGCTGCGGGACGAGAACGCCGCCCTCCGCGACCGTGCCGCCGAAGCCGCGGCCGCCGGTGCCCGCCCCGGCCAACTCGCCGCCGCGCTCGACGCGCTCGGCCGCCAGATCGCCATCGCCGGCAACCTCCTGGAGGTGCTCGGCCCCGCGCTGCCGCCCGGCCTGGTGCCGCCCGGCGCCGCCGACGCCCTGAAGCGCGCCCGTGCGGTGGCCGCC
>NZ_BAAAFZ010000053.1:0-37949 GCF_039523795.1 Craurococcus roseus
GGCGCGGCGACGAAGGAGAGGAGCAAGGCCGCGCCCAGGGCGAGCCCGGGAACCCACCGCCGCACCCCCGTGGCGCCCCTACCCACGGCCCGCTTCAGCGCGTCGCATCGACGTTGAAGCGCGCCTGGCCGAGGTCGCCGCCCGGCCCGCGCAGGGTGACGGTGGCCCGGAACTTGCCGTCGAACGGGAAGTCCACCCGCGCCGCCAAGCGGTTCGTTCCGGCCGGCCGGAACTCCATCGTCCGGCGCTCGTTGCCGCGCGCCAGCGCCACGGCCGTCGCGCTGAACCGCGAGGCGTCCACCGGCTGCTCCTTCTCGTCCGAGATGGCCAGGGTCGCGTCGCCGCCCCGCACGTTCAGCTCGACCTCGTAGGGCCCGATCTTCTGCTCCTGGCCGGTGTGGGCGTGCCCGTGGGCGCCGCCCGCCCCCTGCGCCCGGGCCGTCGGCGCCGCCGCCGCGGCGATCGACGCCGCCGCCACGGCCATCGCCGCCGAGATCATGTTTCTGCGCTGCATGGGTGCTCTCCTTCGGCCACGGTTGAGAAGACTCGCCCGCCGCCCTCACGACGCCCCCCTCGGCGTGGCGGCCGTCGTCGCGGGCGGAAACCGGACGGCGCCGGCGGCGTCCGTGGCGGCGGCGACACCGCGCGGCGCCGGGCGATGGGCGTCGCCGTGGGCGACGGGCAGTGCGACCACGGCCGACAGGCCCCTCCCCTCCGGGCGGTTCAGCAACCGCAGCGTGCCGCCTTCGGCCTCCACCGCCCGCCGGGCGATGGTCAGCCCGAGGCCGACGCCGCCGGTGGCCCGGTTGCGGCTCGCCTCCAGCCGGCGGAACGGCTCGAACACCCGCTCCAGCTCCGCCTCCGGGATGCCGGGCCCCTCGTCCGAAACCTCCACCACCGCCCGCCCCGGTTCCCGTTGCAGCGCCACGCGCGCGCCGCCGCCGTGGGCGACGGCGTTGCCGACCAGGTTGGCGAAGGCGCGGCGCACCGCCACGCGGCGCAGCGGCAGAACCAGCGTTTCGGGGCCCTCGTAGGCCACGTCCCCGCCGGCGTCGGCCGCGGCGTCGCAGACGGTCCGCAGCACGGTCACCAGGTCGGTGGAGCGGGGCTCCTCGGCCTCGCGGCCCTCGCGGAGGTAGGCCAGCGTCGCCTCGACCATCGCCTCCATCTCGTCGAGGTTGGCGTCGATCCGGTCGCGCGCTTCGGCGTCGTCCAGGAAGCCGGCGTGGAGGCGCAGGCGGGTGATGGGAGTCCGCAGGTCGTGCGAGACGGCGGCCAGCGCCTGGGTGCGGTCCTCCACCAGCCGGCGGATGCGCTCCTGCATGGCGTTGAAGGCGCGAGCGGCGTGGCGGACCTCGGCCGGCCCTTCCTCGGGGACGCGGACCGGGCCCGCCGCGTCGCGCCCGACGCGGTCGGCGGCGGCGGAGAGGTCGCGCAGCGGCTTGGTCAGGCCCCGCACCACCAGCACGGAGGCCAAGCCGATGCCCGCGGCCATCGCCGCGAGGGAGGCCAGGCCCGCCGGGTCGAAGGGCGCGCCGCCGTGGCCGGAGCCGAAGACCGGCGCCGCGAAGGACACGGAACCCGCCTCGCCGATCGGCAGGGCGCCCACCAGCAGGTGGCGCTCGTCGTCGCCCCAGCCGAGCCGCACGCCCGCCGCAAGCTCCGGCGCCGCCTCCGCCAGCCAGTCCCGCACGGCCGCCAGCTCGGCGTCGGACCCGGAGGCGGCCACCGGCGGCGGCGGGGCGCCCCGGCGCCAGTGCAGCTCCAGCCCCGGGCCGGAAAGCGCGTGCGCCGCCCCGTCGCGCTCGGCTTCCGGGAGGGCGGCCAGGGCCCTGCCGGCCCGGGCCAAACCTTCGACCAGGGCGCGCTCCCGGGCCACGCGGTCGGCGCCGCGCACCGATGCCTCGTGCACCCAGACGCTCCCGAGGTGCAGCGCCAGCAGGCTGCCCAGCAGCACCAGCACGGTGCGGCCGGCCAGGCCGTCCGGCCACAGGCGGCGGGCGAGCGCCCGCCTCACGCCCGCTCCACCGGCGCCACGAACACGTAGCCGGCGCCGCGCACGGTCTTGATCAGCGGCGCCGCGCTCTCGTCGGGCTCGATCTTGCGCCGCAGCCGGCTGACCTGCACGTCCACGGTGCGGTCGAAGGCGTCGCCGAAGCGCCGGCGCCCCACCTCCAGCAACTGGTCGCGGCCGAGCACCCTCTGCGGGTGGGCGAGGAAGGCCATCAGCAGGTCGTACTCGGCGCCCGACAGGTCCACCGCCGCGCCGGCGGGCGAGACCAGCTCGCGCCGGCCGGTGTCGAGCGTCCAGCCGGCGAAACGCAGCAGCCGGCCGCCGCCGGCGGCGTGCGGCGCTTCGGCGGGCTGCCCCGCGGCGTCCGGGTCGCCGCCGCGGACGCGGCGCAGCACCGCGCGCAGGCGCGCCACCAGCTCGCGCCGGCCGAAGGGCTTGGTGACGTAGTCGTCGGCGCCGAACTCCAGGCCGAGGACCCGGTCGGTTTCCTCGCCGCGCGCCGTCAACATCACCACCGGCAGGCGGGAGGTCGCGCGGATTTCGCGCAGCAGATCCATGCCCGAGGCGCCCGGCAGCATGACGTCCAGCAGCACCAGGTCCACGGGCGGGGCGGCGTTGGCCAGCACCTCCCGCATCTCCCGCCCGTCGCGCGCGGCGCTGACGGCGAAGCCGTTCTCACGGAGCAGGCGGGCGAGGAGGTGCCGCACCTCGCCGTCGTCCTCGACCACGAGCACGTGCGGGTCCGGCTCCAGCGCGCCGCGCACGGGGCGCGGCGGCGCTTCGCCACCCGCTGGCGGGAGCCGCGGCGTCATCCGGCGGCCCCGGTCCGCGCGGGGGCCGGGATGGGCGGCGCAGGCGACGACGCGCATCCGTGCATGGGCGGGCCTCCCAGGGCCGAGGGGGTTCCGACCGGGGAAGTTCGCGGCGCCGAAGCGGCGCCCCGCCCTGCCTGTGCCCGGCCTGCGACGGGCGTATCGGCTTCCGCGTGTCGCAACATCTCCACATTATGACAAAACATTGCGGCCGATCCGGCGACCGGCCTTCCGGCCCTGGCCGGGAAACTCCGCCCGCCGTCATCGATGCGACGGAGCGGGAAAGCCCCACGCCGGCCCGTTTGGAAACCGAGCCTTCGCACGAGCCGGTCTCGACCACCCGCGCCGACGCGGGCGTGGAGGGAAATCGACACCCATGCGGGCGGCACCGCTTCGTCCCATGCCGCTGTTCGAGGTAATTGGGCGCGTGCCCGCAACAGCGCTTGGACGGCGTGGAGCGTGGCGCCGCGGTCGATCCGCGGGGACCGCGGTGATCAGGAGGCTAGGTTTGCCCGACGAATTCGAGAAGTTCCGGGAAGCGCAGGACAGAGCCGGCGAGCACCCCCGCCCTCTGTCGGAGAGCGCCCGGGCCCACGTCTCCGCCGTGGACACCCTCCGCGGCCTCACCGAGGACAGGCATCGGCATGACCTCACCATGCGGACGGCGGCGGACGCGATCGAGGAGTTCCGGCGGTCGGGCGCGTCCGGCTGGGCGTCCGCCCACCGGGAGGAGATGGGACGCACCGCCAAGCTCCTCGCCGACATGAACGACCCGACCCGGTTTTCGGCCATCAACGAGATCGGGCGTTTGGCGCGTGACATGGCCGGTTCATCGGAAGACGCGCGCCGCCTGGGGTTGTTGGGCTCCCCTTCAGTGGTGCAGCAAGAGATGGAGCGGGCGACGGCGCTCCGGGCCGAGTACGAGAGCCGCTTCCGCCTCCCGGGGACCGGCGAGGTCGGACGGCTCGCGCGTGAGATCGAGGAGCAGCGCAGCGCTTTGACGGCCTTCAGGGCCTCGCTCGTCCCCGGGGACGCCCTGCGCGCCGCGATGGGATCGATGCGCTCGCCCTGGCTCGACGCGCGGGACCGGATCGGGTCGGCGTTGGGCTTCGCCGAGGTCCAGGGTATAGGCGCCGCCCTCAGGGCTTCGCGGCCCTACGATCCCGCGTTGGCCACGACTTTGCGCGGCGGGCTGGGCGATTGGCGGGAGCCCCTGTCCTGGCCCGAGCGGATCTTCACGGAGCCCGCCGCCCGCTTCGATTTCTACGTCGAGCGGGGCTTCAATCCCCGGCTGACCGACTTCCCGGGCACCGCGATCGAAGAGGGCCGAGCCCTCGCCGGCCTGCACCAGCCGGCGCCGCCGATGGTCACCGAGTACGACGGCGCCGGCGGCGGCGGCGCGGAGCGGGACGAGGAATCGGCGGCCCCCGACGACGCCGATTTCGCGCGCAACCGGGCCGCCTTCGATCGGCTGCAAAGGTTCGAGACGCAGGTCCGGCGCTTCATCAATGAGCGGATGACCGCCGTTTTCGGCCCCGACTGGGCGAAGCGACAGGTGCCGGGCGAGATCCTGACGCGGTGGCGAGAGAAGAAGAACACGGCGCGCAAGAGGGGCGAGTCCGACCATCTCCTCATCGCCTACGCGGACTTCAGCGACTACATCCTCATCATCGAACGGGCCGACAACTGGAAAGGGGCGTTCGAGCCCGTGTTCCTCCGCAAGGAGGACGTCCGCGAATCCTTCCAGCGGCTTTTCCCGGTTCGGATCTGCACCGCGCACGCCCGCTTGATCACGGCGGACGACGAACTCTTTTTGCTGGCCGAGACCTACCGGATCGAGCGCGCGATGCGCGCCGCTTCCGGCCCGTGAGCGCGATGCCGATGCGCCCGCGGTGAGGCGGGGCCGTCGCGGTCGCGCCCTTGGGCAGGTGACCGCGCGCGGGGGCGGAGCAACCCCGAAGGATCGATTTCCCAGCGGGCCGTCATCAGGGTCGCGGGGCGAGGCCGGAGCGGCGGTCGTGCCCGTGGCCTTTGTCCGCGCCGCCGTGCTGGTGCGCGCCCCCCGCCGCGGCCGCCCAAGACGCATGCGGGTCGCGCCCGCCGTGCGCCCCGGGCAGCTCCGCCTGCACGGTGGCGTGGGTGATGCCGAAGCGCGCCTCCAGCATGGAGCCGAGCGCGTCCTCCAACCGGTCTTCGCGGGCGAGGGACGCTTCGACCTCGACGTGGGCCGTGAGCGCGACCTTGCCGCTGGCCAAGGCCCAGACGTGGAGGTCGTGCACCCCGCGCACGCCCGGGGTGTCCAGCACGGCCCGCTCCACCGCGTCGAGGTCGATCCCCTCGGGCACGCCCTCCAGCAGCACGTTCGCCGTCTCGCGCAGCAGCGTCCAGGTGCGCGGCAGCACCCAGAGGCCGATGGCCACGCCGACCGCGGGGTCCACCCACCGCCAGCCGGTCAGCCAGATGACCGCGGCGGCGGCGACCACCGCGACCGAGCCCAGCATGTCGGCCCAGACCTCCAGGTAGGCGCCCTTCATGTTGAGGCTGCCCGCGCTCCGGTCGCGCAGCAGCCGCATGGAAGCCAAGTTCACCGCCAAGCCGAGCAGGGCCACCAGCAGCATGCCGAGCGACTGCACCTCGGCGGGCTCGCGGAACCGGCGCACCGCTTCCCACAGGATGTACAGGGCCACCAGGAACAGCAGCGAGGCGTTGAAGGCCGCGGCCAGCACCTCGAAGCGGTGGTAGCCGTAGGTGCGGCGCCGGTCGGCCGGGCGGCGCGCGACGCGGACGGCCGCGACCGCGACCGCCAGCGCGGCGGCGTCGGTGAACATGTGCGACGCGTCCGACAGGAGGGCCAAGCTGTTGAACCAGAGGCCGGCCGCGGCCTCCGCCAGCATGAAGCCGCCGGTCAGGCCGAGCGCGGCCAGCAGCGCCCGCTCGTCGCCCCTCGCGCCCGCCGTGTGGTCGTGCCCCGCGCCCATCCCCGCCCCCGTCGCAATCCGTCACACGGCCGAGAAGATGTGACGGCGCCGTTCCGCCATCTGTCCCGTCGAAGGGGCGGCACCGGGCCGCCCCGCCCCACGACGGAGCCAGCCATGACCCGCCGCCTCGGCCTCCCCGCCTTAGCCCTGCTCGCGGCCTTCGGCGCGGGCGCCGACGCCCTCGCGCAGGGCAACCCGCAATCCTCCCCCGGCGACGCCTCCGGCCGGGCCGCGCTGCACCCCGCCGCGCCGCACTTCGACGGCCCGACCGGCGCGGGCCAGGAGGTCCACCGTCCGGTGCCGACACCGGGCGCGGCCGACGCGCGGCAGGCGCCGCACCTCGACAACACGACCGATGGTCCGACGCCGCACAAGACCGGGCCCGAGCAGCGCCAGGCGAACTCGGGTCCGGCGCCGCACCTCGACAACACGACGGACGGCCCCACGCCGCACACCGGGAGGCACTGAGCGCGGCGACGGGAGAACGCCGCGCCTCCCGCGCGGGAAGCGCGTCACAATGCGACGAAGTTTGTCCAGGCCGTGGTCGGCGTCCCGGCCGCTCCGCCCGGGCTTCCCACGCCCCCAGTGGGGAGGACGGCGCGGCCGGGAAAGGGCGGTTCGCCACCGGCCGTCGAGCGGCGAAACCGCGCTCGACGAAACACCGGAAGCCGCGCCGTCAGTGGCGGTGGTGACCGTGGTGGTGGTGGTGTTGCGGGCGGTGGTGCCCGTGGTGCGCCGCGCCGTGGCCACCTCCGTGATGATGGTGGTGGCGGGGCGCCGCGTGGTGGTGGTGCCCGCCGCCCGACCAGTGCCGGGGGGCGGCCGCGTACGGCGCCGCGCCGTAGGAAGGGTAAGCGCCGTAGGCGGAGTAAGCGGACGCCACTCCCAGGTGCGAGGGATGCGCGCAGGCCGGCGCCCCGGCCAGCAGAACCAACGCGGCGACGGCGGCGACCCTACGCATGGCGGAGCCCTTTCTTGCTGATCGACACCGTCAGCATTGGCTTCCAGCGTGTCCGGGCCGTGGCGGACCTCGGTCAGCATCGGGGCACGCCGCCCCTGGACGGTGGACACCGCGATTCCCGGCCGGGTGGACCTCGACGGCGCCCGCCGTGCCGCCGCCCGCCCCTGGCCCGACCCGCCCTCAGGGGACGTCTCGGACTTCCGCCGGCGAGAGCGCCTCGATGATGCGGCACTCGTTGACCGTCCCGTGGCGGCACTGGCCGATGAGGCCCTGGAGCTCGCGCCGGAGCGCCTCCAGGTCGGCGATCTTGCGCTCGACCTCCCCCAGGTGCTCGCGGGCCACCCGGTCCACCGCGTCGCACGGCCGATCCCGCTCGTCGGCGAGCCGCAGCAGCTCGCGCACCTGGTCCAGGGTGAAGCCGAGGTCGCGGGCGCGGCGGACGAAGCTCAGCCGCTCCAGGTGGGCGGTCCCGTAGGCCCGGTAGTTGCCCGCGGTGCGCGCCGGCGCCGGGAGCACGCCGACCCGCTCGTACCAGCGGATGGCCTCCACCGTGGTGCCGGTCGCCTTGGACAGGGCGCCGATGCTGAGCGGGTTTTCCGCGGCCATGGCCTTGACCCTGAAGCGACTACAGGGTCCATGTAGGGGGCCGTTCCCCCCGGACGCAAGCCGGGGGCCTCCCGCGGGAAGGGATGACGGCGATGGCGGACGGCGGACTGGCGGAAGCGGGCGAAAGGCCCCGGGCGGCCCTGCGCTACCGGGTGGAGGGCATGGACTGCCCGAGCTGCGCCGGGAAGATCGAGACGGCCGTCGGCCGCGTCGAGGGCACCGAGGACATCCGCGTCAACTACGGCACCCAGGTCCTGGCCTTCCGGCTGGACGAAGCGGCCACGCCCCGCGCCGCCGTGGAAGAGCGGGTCCGGAACCTCGGCTACGGCATCGCGCCGGTCGAGGCGCCGCGCGTCGTGCCGGGAGAGGCGGGCATGGCCGCCGAGGACCAAAAGAGGGGCAGTGCCCGGCGGCCCTGGTGGAGGGGCACCAAGGCCCGCTTGGCGGCCGCCATAGGCGCCCTGGCCGCGGCCGGCTTCGCAACCTCCCTCGCCGCTCCGTCCCTGGACCACTGGGCCTACCTGCCGGCCGCGCTGCTCGGCCTCGCCTTCTTCAGCCGCAAGGCGGTCGCGGCGGCGCGCGCGGGCTCGCCGTTCTCCATCGAGATGCTGATGTCGATCGCCACCGTGGGCGCGATCCTCATCGGCGCGACCTCCGAAGCGGCGGTCGTGGTGCTCCTGTTCACGGTGGGCGAGCTGCTCGAGGGCGTCGCGGCGGGTCGGGCCCGCGCGGGCATCGAGGCGCTGGGCGCCCTGGTGCCGAGGACCGCGCTCCGCGTCGGGGGCGACGGAACGGCCCGCGAGGTGCCCGCCGCCAGCCTGGAGGTCGGCGACCTCGTCCTGGTGCGCCCCGGGGACCGCGTCTCCGCCGACGGCGAGGTCGTGGAGGGCGCGTCCGAGGTGGACGAGAGCCCGGTCACCGGCGAGTCCGTCCCCGTGCCCAAGGCGGAGGGCGCCCCGGTGTTCGCGGGCAGCGTCAACGCCTCGGGCGCGCTCCAGGTCCGCGTGTCGAGGCCCGCCTCGGACAACACCATCGCCCGCATCGTCCGCCTGGTGGAGGAGGCGCAGGAGGCCAAAGCGCCCACCGCCCGCTTCATCGAGCGCTTCTCGGCCGTCTACACGCCCATCGCCGTCGCCGCCGCGGCCCTGGTCGCGGTGGCGCCGCCGCTGCTCCTCGGCGCGGACTGGGGCACCTGGGTCTACCGCGGCCTGGCGCTGCTGCTGGTGGCCTGCCCCTGCGCCCTCGTGCTCTCGACGCCCGCGGCCATCGCCTCCGGGCTGGCGGTCGGCGCCCGGCGCGGCCTGCTCGTAAAGGGCGGCGGCGCCCTGGAGGCCATCGGGCGCGTGCGCGCCGTCGCCTTCGACAAGACCGGCACCCTGACCGAAGGGCGGCCGCGTGTGACCGACGTCCTGGTCCTTTCCGGCTCGGAGCGCACCGTGCTCGGCCTCGCCGCCGCGGCGGAGAACGGCTCCAGCCACCCGCTGGGCCGCGCCATCCTGGAGCGGGCGGAGGCGGACGGCATCCCGCTGCGGCCCGCCAAGGACGCCCGCGCCATCCCGGGCAAGGCCGTCGAGGCGGTGGTCACCGGCAAACGCGTGACGGTCGGCTCACCCAGCCACGCCGCCGACCAGGCGGCGCTCCCGGGCGATGCGGAACGGGCGGTCGCGGGGTGGGAGGACCAAGGAAAGACGGTGGTGGTCGTGTCCGTGGACGGGGCGCCGACCGGCCTCGTCGCGGTGCGGGACGAACCGCGGGCGGACGCCGCCGCGGGCATCCGGGCGCTGGGCGCCATGGGCGTGCGCTCCGTCATGCTGACCGGCGACAACCCCCGCACGGGGCGCGCCATCGCGGGGGCGCTCGGCCTCGACGTGAAGGCGGGCCTGCTGCCGGCGGACAAGCTGCGCGAGATCGGCGCCCTCAAGGAAAAGGCGCCGGTCGCCATGGTGGGCGACGGCATCAACGACGCCCCGGCGCTGGCCGCCGCCTCGGTCGGCGTCGCCATGGGCGGCGGGACCGACGTGGCGCTGGAGACCGCCGACGCCGCGCTGCTCAACGGCCGCGTCCTGGACGTGGCCGCCCTGGTCGGGCTGTCGCGCGCGACGCTCGCCAACATCCACCAGAACGTCGCCATCGCGCTCGGCCTGAAAGCGGTCTTCCTCGTCACCACGGTGGTGGGCGTCACCGGCCTCTGGCCCGCCGTGCTGGCCGACACCGGCGCCACGGTGCTGGTGACCCTGAACGCCCTGCGGCTGCTCGGATACCGCTTCAAGGGAGTGGCGGCGCATGGCTGAGGGCGGCCCTCCGCCCAAGGCGCGCCCCGCCTGGACGTGGGGCGCGGCGGCGGCCGCGCCGGCCTTCGCGCTGGACCAGGCGACGAAGTGGTGGGCGCTGGCCGAGCTGATGGATCCGCCCCGCGTCATCCCCGTCGCCCCGTTCCTCGACTTGGTGCTCGGGCACAACCGGGGCGTCAGCTTCGGCCTGCTGTCGGCGGACCACCCCGCCGCGCCCTGGCTGCTGTCCGCCCTCGCCCTGGCGGTCGTCGCGGGCCTCGTCACCTGGGCGGCGCGCGACCGGCGGCCGTGGACGGCCCCCTCGGTCGGGCTCGTCGCCGGGGGCGCGCTGGGCAACGTCGCCGACCGCCTGCGGCACGGCGCCGTGACGGACTTCCTGGACTTCCACGCGGCCGGCCACCACTGGCCCGCCTTCAACCTCGCCGACGCCGCCATCTTCGTCGGCGTCGCGTTGCTGGTCCTGGCCGGCGGGAGGGGCGAACCAGCGCGCGCGCCGACCTCCGCGGCGCGGTCCTGAGGGCCGGGGCCGCCGTGGACCCGCTCCTCCAGATGTCCGGCCTGCTGACCGCCTTCCTGGCCGGGATGGTCTCCTTCCTCTCGCCCTGCGTGCTGCCGCTGGTGCCCGGCTACGTCTCCTACGTCGCCGGGCGCTCGGCCGCCGCCGTACAGGCGCCGTCGGACCGCCTCGCCACGGTCGGCCTCGGCCTCTGCTTCGTCCTGGGTTTCGCGACCGTCTTCGTGGCGATGGGCGCGGGCGCGTCGGCGCTGAGCCAGGCCCTCATCCGCTACCGCTACGAGGCGGGGATCGCGGGCGGTGTGGTCGTCATCCTGTTCGGCCTCATGACCGCGGGGGTCCTGCGGTTGATGCCGCTGCAGCGCGACCTCCGCTTCATGCCGACGCTCAGCGGCGGCACGCCGCTCTCCGCCTACGTGCTCGGACTGGCCTTCGCGTTCGGCTGGACCCCCTGCATCGGCCCGGTGCTCGGCGCCATCCTGGCGCTGACCGCGACCGGCGAGGTCAGCCACCTCGGCGTCGTGCTCCTGGCCGCCTACGCCGCCGGGCTGGGCGTGCCCTTCCTGCTGGTGGCCGCCTCCGCGGACGCCTTCCTGCGCGGCCCGTTCCGCGCCCTGCGGCGCACCGGCCGCGTCCTCCAGTTCGCGGCGGGCGGCGTCATGGTGGCGATGGGGGCGGCCATGATCACCGGCCACCTCACCGACTTCGCCGTTCTGGTGCTCCGGCTCTTCCCCTCGCTCGGGAGCATCGGATGAGCGGCGGCGACGACGACCTCCCCAAGGACCTGGCCCACATCACGCCCGCCTACCGCCGGGCGCTGTGGGTCGTGGTCGGGCTCAACGTCGGCTACGGCCTGGTGGAGATGTTCGGCGGGTTCGTCTCCGGCAGCCAGGCGCTGAAGGCGGACGCCCTCGACTTCCTCGGCGACGGCCTGATCAGCTTCCTGGGCCTGCTGGCCATCGGCTGGAGCCTCGCCTGGCGCGCCCGCTCGGCGCTGGTCCAGGGCCTGTTCCTCGCCGTGCTTGGCGTGGGCGTGCTCGCCGCCACCGGCTACCGGGTGCTGGTGCTCAACCAGCCCGAGGCCGAGCTGATGGGCCTGTTCGGCGCCGTCGCGCTCGCGGTCAACGTGGCCGCGGCGGCGGTGCTGCTCCCGCACCGGACGGGCGACGCGAACGTCCGGGCCGTCTGGCTGTTCAGCCGCAACGACGCCATCGGCAATCTCGCCGTGGTGGTCGCGGCCGGCCTCGTCTGGTGGACCGGCACGCCGTGGCCGGACCTCGCCGTGGCCGTCGTCATCGCCGGGCTCTTTCTGCAGTCGGCGTGGTCGATCGTCCGCGATGCCTTGGGCGACCTGCGCGGAGCGGCCCATGTCTGACGTGGTTCGCGCCCGGCGGAACCTTCCCGTGCGGGAAGGCCGTAGTCGTCGCAGGCAACCATAAAAGGAGGACGCCCGCACCCCCCGTGTCCGTACTGCCGCTCCCCCGGCCAGCCCAGGCCGGCTACGGCCAGCCACCAGCCGCCTCCAGGAGCGTCACCCCGAATACGTCTCGGCAGAGGGGCTGGTCGCTCGCCCTTGATCCGAGCATGGTTCGTCGCCACGCTGTAGATCATGCGGGCCCCGCCCATCCGGCGTTTGGTCACGGTCCTGTCCGTGCTGGCGCTGCTGCTAGCTGGTTTCGCCGCGGCCTCGGTCGCGGCGGACGAGCCTTGCGGCGCGGACATGGCTGCGGCCATGGCGGCAGCCAACGGTGCCCCCTGCGACGGGCAGGACATGCCGGCCGATCCCGAGAAGGCGTCCAGTTCGGCGGCATGCTTCGCCAAGTGCCCGGCGCCGCTGATCGCGCGGGCCCCCGCCCCGTTCGTCCTGACGTACGTTCAGCTCCCCGCGCAGGCGCCCCGCCATTCGGCGCTGGTCGGCGTCGGCGTCGCTCCCCCGCTCGAACCTCCCCGCGCCTGAGTCCGCTCGGCCCGCCGGCCGAGCGCGGCCACGGTCGCGCCGCACGAGCGTGATCAAGGCCGGTCCAGCGGCGTAGGCCCGCGTGCGACCCACGCGAGACTGGCCGCGCCGTCGTGCGCGCCGTCCACCCGGTGGCGCGCTGGGTTCGAGACGCGGGAAACGACACGATGACCGATTGGACAAATCGCGCCTGTGCGGCCGCGCTGGCCGTGGCGGCCGCGCTGGCGCCCGCTGCCGGCGCCCTCGCCGCGGCGCAGGACTACGAGTTCCGTTTGGTGACGCCGGAGGTGAAGCAGGGCGACGGCGCGGTGGTCGCGGTCCGCCTCGTCCACAAGCCCTCGGGCCGCGCCGTGCCGAACGCGGTGGTCTATGGCACCCGGCTCGACATGTCGCCCGACAACATGCCGACCATGACCATGCCGTTGGCACCGGTCCCCGGCGGCGAGCCCGGCGTCTACCGCTTCCGGACCAACCTGGCCATGGCGGGCGGCTGGGCGCTGACGCTCACCGCCAAGGTGCAGGGCGAGGAAGGCACGGTCGAGAACCGCCTCGTCTTCCGCGCGACGCCCTGAGGGGCGCGCGCATGCGACGCGCCATGCTCGCGGCGCTGGTCCCCGCGGCGGTCGGCTTGGCCGCCGCGGGCCACCAAGCCGTGCGGGCGGGCTGGATCCCGGGGCTGGGACCGGCCGCCGCTTTGGAGCAGCAGCAACAGCCAAGTGGGCCGACGCGGCCCGCCACTGGCGGCCGCGTGCTCTACTACCGGCACCCCGACAGGCCGGAGTACGCGCCGGAGCCGCGCCGGACGGAGGACGGGCGTGACTTCCGCGCGGTCCGCGCCGGCGAGGATGCCGAGCCGCCGGACCCGGCCGCCCCGCCGCCCACCGCGGCGGCGGGCCAGACGGGACAACCCCTGGCGCAAGGGGGCGGCGCGGAGGGCGGGCCCCGGCGCGTCCTCTACTACCGCAACCCGATGGGCCTGCCCGACACCTCGCCGACCCCCAAGAAGGACTCGATGGGGATGGACTACGTCCCCGTCTACGAAGGCGAGGACGCGGACGGGACCACGGTGCGGGTGGCGCCGGGCCGGATCCAGGCCACCGGCGTCCGCTCCGAGCCTGTCGCCCGCCGCGAGGTCGTCCGCCCCGTCCGCGCCCCCGGCACGGTCCAGCTCGACGAACGGCGGGTCGCGGTGGTCGCGCTGCGCGCCGAGGCCTTCGTCGAGCACGTCGAGGACGTCACGACCGGCGACCGGGTGCGGCGCGGCCAGCCGCTGCTCCGGCTCTACTCGCCTGACGTGGTCGCCGCCGGCGCCCAGTACGTCTCGGCGCTCGCCGTCGCCCCGGGGTCCGGCATGGCCAACGCGGACGGCGCCCGTCGGCGGTTGGAGAACCTCGGCGTGCCGCCGCAGGTCCTGGCCGAGATCGAGCGGACGCGGCGCATCCCGGCCTCCTTCGTCTGGCCGGCCCCGCGCGACGGCGTGGTGCTGGAGCGGAACGTGTCGGACGGCATGCGCACGCCGGCGGGCGAGGTGCTGTTCCGCATGGCCGACCTCTCGGTCGTCTGGGTGGTGGCCGACCTGCCCGAGCGCGAGCTGGGCAGCGTCGCGCTCGGGCAGGTGGCCGAGGTGCGCCCGCGCGGCCTGCCCGGCAGGGCCTTCACCGGCCGCATCGCGCTGGTCTATCCGCAGCTGAACACGGCAACGCGCACCGCCCGGGTGCGGATCGAGTTGCCGAATCCGGACGGCGCGCTGCTGCCCGGCATGTACGCCGAGGTGGAGATAGCCGCCGGCGGCGGCGGCCCGTTGGTCGCCGTCCCCGCCTCCGCGGTGATCGACAGCGGCACCCGGCAGGTGGTCATCCTCGACCGCGGCGAGGGCCGCTTCGAGCCCAGGGAGGTCAAGCTCGGCCGCCGCGGCGGCGGCTTCGTCGAGGTCCGCGAGGGAGTGGCCGAGGGCGACCGCGTGGTTGTCGCCGCCAACTTCCTGATCGACGCCGAGAGCAATCTCAGGGCCGCGCTGCGCGGCCTGACGGCCGCCGCCCCGGCCGGGGAGGGGGGCAAATGATCGCCCGCATCATCGCCTGGTCGGCGCGCAACGTGTTCCTGGTGCTGGTCGCCACCGCCTTCGTGGTGGCGGCCGGGGTCTGGGCGGTGCGCAACACGCCGCTCGACGCGCTGCCCGACCTCTCCGATGTCCAGGTGATCGTCTACACCGACTACGCGGGCCAGGCCCCGCAGGTGGTCGAGGACCAGGTCACCTACCCGCTGGCCTCGGCCATGCTCACCGTGCCGCGCTCCAAGGTCGTGCGCGGCTTCTCCTTCTTCGGCGCGTCCTACGTCTACATCATCTTCGAGGACGGCACCGACCTCTACTGGGCGCGCAGCCGCGTGCTCGAGTACCTCAACGCTGCGGCGAGCCGGCTGCCCCGCGGGGTGACGCCGGCCCTCGGCCCCGACGCGACGGGGGTCGGCTGGGTGTTCCAGTACGCGCTGCTGGCCAAGGACCTCACGCTCGCCGAGCTCCGCTCGCTGCAGGACTGGCGCGTCCGCTACGCCCTGGCCCGGGCCGAGGGCGTGGCCGAGGTGGCCGCCGTCGGCGGCTTCGTCAAGCAGTACAACGTGGTGGTCGACCCGCTGCGGCTGCGTGGCCTCGGCATGTCCATGGAGCGGGTGCGCGAGGCGATCCGCACGAGCAACCAGGACGTCGGCGGCCGCACGGTGGAGATGTCCGAGTTCGAGTACATGGTGCGCGGGCGCGGTTACCTGCGCGGCGCCGAGGACCTGGAGCGCATCGTCCTGCGCAGCGAGGGAGGCACCCCGTTGCTGCTGCGCGACGTCGCGCGGGTCGAGATCGGGCCCGACGAGCGGCGCGGCATCGCCGAGTTGAACGGCGAGGGCGAGGTGGCGAGCGGCATCGTGCTGCAGCGCTTCGGCGCCAACGCGCTCGACGTCATCGGCAACGCCAAGGCGAGGCTGGCCGAGATCCTGCCGAGCCTGCCCAAGGGGGTCGAGATCGTGCCGGTCTACGACCGCTCCGGCCTGATCAACGACGCGATCGAGACGCTCAAGCACACCCTCGTCGAGGAGAGCATCATCGTCGCCCTGGTGACGGTGGTGTTCCTGCTGCACGTGAGGAGCGCTCTGGTGGCGATCCTCATGCTGCCGGTCGGCGTGCTGATGGCCTTCTTCGCCATGAAGCTGATGGGCATCGGTTCGACCATCATGAGCCTGGGCGGCATCGCCATCGCGGTCGGCGCCATGGTGGACGCGGCGATCGTCATGATCGAGGCCGCCCACAAGCACCTGGAGCGGGCGCCGCCCGACGAGGCGCGCCTCGAGGTGCTGACCGAGGCCGCGGCGGAGGTCGGCCCTGCGCTGTTCTTCAGCCTGCTGGTCATCACCGTCTCCTTCCTGCCGATCTTCGCGCTGGAGGAGCAGGAAGGGCGGCTGTTCGGGCCGCTGGCCTACACCAAGACCTTCGCCATGGCGGCGGCGGCGCTGCTCTCCGTCACGCTGGTGCCGGCGCTGATGGTGGTCTTCGTGCGCGGGCGGATCCTGCCGGAGCGCCGCAACCCGGTGAACCGGCTGCTGATCTGGCTCTACCGCCCGTTCATCCGCGTGGTGCTGCGGGCGCGCGTCCTCACCATCCTGGTCGCGGCGGCGGCGCTGGCGGCCACCGCTTGGCCGGCGGCGCGGCTGGGCGGCGAGTTCATGCCCACCCTGAACGAGGGCACGCTGCTCTACATGCCCACCACGCTGCCCGGCCTGTCGGTGACGCGGGCGGCGGAGCTGCTGCAGACGCAGGACAGGATCATCCGCTCCTTCCCGGAGGTGGCCTCGGTATACGGCAAGGCGGGGCGGGCGGCGACGGCGACCGATCCGGCGCCGACCGAGATGTTCGAGACGGTGATCCGGCTCAAGCCCCGCCCGGAGTGGCGCCCGGGCGTCACCACGGACGGCCTGGTCGCCGAGATGGACCGGGCATTGCAGTTCCCGGGCGTCAGCAACGCCTGGACCATGCCGATCAGGGCGCGGATCGACATGCTCTCGACCGGCATCCGCACCCCCGTCGGCGTCAAGGTGTTCGGGCCCGACCTGGCCGAGATCGAGCGGCTGGCGCGCCAGGTCGAGGCGGTGGTGCGCGCCGTCCCCGGCACCTCCAGCGCCTACGCCGAGCGGATCATCGGCGGCTACTACCTCGACATCGTGCCCGACCGGGACGCGCTCGCCCGCTACGGCCTTTCGATCGGCGACGTGCAGGCGGTGGTGGCGACGGCGCTCGGCGGCGAGACGGTGACCACCACCGTCGAGGGGCGCGAGCGCTACGCCGTGAACGTCCGCTACCCGCGGGAGCTGCGCGACGACCCGCAGGCGATCGCCACGGAGGTGCAGGTCCCGCTGCCCGGGGGAGGCGGCGGCTCGGTTCCGCTCGGGGAGGTGGCCCAGGTCGGCCTCAGCCGCGGGGCGACCTCCATCCGGACCGAGAACGGCCAGCCCGTGGGCTACGTCTTCGTCGACATCCGCGACCGCGACCTCCGCGGCTACGTCGAGGAGGCGCGGCGCGCGGTGGCCGCCGAGGTGGCCTTCCCGCCCGGCTACCGCGCGGCCTGGAGCGGGCAGTTCGAGTACCTGGAGCGGGCCGAGGCGCGGCTGCGCGTCGTCGTCCCGCTCACCGTCATGGTCATCTTCCTGCTGCTCTACCTGAACTTCCGCGCCATCGCCGAGACGCTGATCGTCATGCTCTCGGTGCCCTTCGCGCTGGTGGGCGGCGTTTGGCTGGTGTGGTGGATGGGCTTCAACATGTCGGTCGCGGTGGCGGTCGGCTTCATCGCGCTCGCGGGCGTCGCGGCCGAGACGGGCGTGGTCATGCTGATCTACCTCGAACACGCGCTGGCCGAGATCCGCGCCCGGCGCGCGGCGGAGGGTCGGGAGCTGACGCGGGCCGATCTGCGCGAAGCCATCATGGAGGGCGCGGTGGAGCGCGTGCGCCCGAAGATGATGACCGTGGTCGCCATCATGGCCGGGCTGCTGCCGATCCTGTGGAGCGAGGGCACCGGCTCGGAGGTGATGCGGCGCATCGCGGTGCCGATGGTGGGCGGGATGGTGTCCTCCACCCTGCTCACGCTCCTGGTGATCCCGGCGGTCTACAGCCTGGTGAAGTCCCGGGGACTGCCGCGCGGAGCCGCGGCGGACCCGGCGCCCGGCATCGCTCCCGGGCGATCGCCCGCGTCGGCGCGCCCCTGGCCCGCCACGCAGGCGGGGGAATAGCGCATGGCCTGGCCTTGCGGAAACTCGGTCTGCCTGGATGGCGACCGGTCGCGCCGCGGCTCCCCACCGCCGTGCGGTCCACCACGCGCGGCGCTTCCACCGGGTCCGTGCCGGCGGCCTCGGAGGCCTACGCAGGTGACTCTCACCTGCCGGGGGGAAGCGTGCCCCCCGTGGTGGCCTGGACCTTGTGCAGCTTGGCCGATGCGCGCACCGGACTCGGCGAGATGAAGCACGCGCTCAGGCCTTGCGGGGAGTTCCTCTTCTTCGAGCACGGGCCGTCCCCGGAGCCGGCGGTCGCCGCTTGGCAGCACCGCCTCGGTCCTCTCTGGACCCGCATCAGCCGCCACCTCGACAATCCGGTGGACCGGGTGCTGCGCGAAGCCGGGTTCGAGGCCGTCGAACCCCGCTCCGGTCACCTCGGCAAGGGACTGAAGCCGATGGCCTTCATGCACGAAGGGCGGGCGAGGCCGGCGGCAGCCGGCCCGCGGGCGGGCGGAACGCCCGAGACCGGGTCCGGTCCTCACCCGGCCCGTCGAAATCCAGGCGTCCCCCCGTGACGCCGGTGCAGCGGCCCAACGGCCGGTCCGATGCTTCCGCCCGGCGGCAACCCGGTCCTTTCCGCCGCGCCGTCGAGGCGCCCGTCGTCAACGTGGCGGTGTTCGCCTTGCTGCTGAACTACCCTTGGGAGTTCCTGCAGGTGCCGCTCTTCCGCGGCATGCCCGAAGCGCCGCATTGGGATGCCATCAAGGTCTGCACACGCGCCACCCTGGGCGATGCGGTCATCGCGGTGGTGGCCTTTTGGGGTGTCGCCGCGGTGACCGGGGCGCGGTGGATCCTCTGCCCGAGTGCCGGGCAGATCGCGGGGTTCATCGCCATCGGCGTCGCCATCACGCTGGTGCTGGAGTGGCTGGCGACCGGGCCGCTCGGGCGGTGGGCGTACGCGGAGGCCATGCCGGTCCTCCCGCTGCTCGGCGTGGGGCTCACGCCGGTGCTGCAGTGGGTCCTGCTGCCGCCGCTCGTGGCGTGGTTCGTCCGGCGGCAGCTGACCTGACGAGGCGCCGAGCCGCACGAGAGCCGCCGGCGCGCAGGACGCCGGTCAGGTCGCCACCGAGCAGCGTCACGCCCGCGCTCTGGGCCGCCGAGTGTCAGCCTCCGGTTGCGCGATCGCTCCCCACGACAGCTCTCGCCACGCTCGATTGCGCCGGCTACCGGGCCAACCGTGATCCGCATCGGACGCTCTTCAGCCGCGCCTGCCAGGGTTGCCGCGACGGTCCTATTGCTCTCAGCCATAAACGTGGAGCAACGGGAGGACCGGCATGGCTGACGTATCGCATACGGCTGCGAAGACCGCCCGCGTCATCAGCGGCGGGCAGACCGGAGCCGACCGCGGCGGGCTTGAGGGCGCGCGTCGAGCCGGCACCCCGACCGGCGGATGGGCGCCGAAAGGCTGGCTGACGGAGCGTGGCGCGGACCCAAGCCTTGCGGCTTTCGGCCTGCGCGAACACGCGAGCCCGCTCTACCCGCCGCGGACGGAGGCGAATGTGTTGGAGGCGGATGCCACACTACTGCTGGGCCGCGCCGATGGGCGGGGCACATCCAACACTCGGGCATTGTGCGCCCGGCACGGCCGCCCAGTCTGGGGCTCGGAGTTTATGGCGAAGCACGATCTCCTTGATGCGGCCGAGTTCGTCCGGAACCTGCCTGGGGCGGGGCTGACGCTCAACGTCGCGGGCTCGCGGGAATCGCGGTGTCCGGGGCTGCAAGAGCGGGCGGCTGCGTTCGTCGCTGCACTATTGGGAAAGGTGGCGCATGGAGCTGAATAGGGCCGTTCGATCCTCGCCCGCCCGCCCTTCTCCCGTTCACGGCGCGGATCACCGCACGCGAGACCGAGGATGGGATCTTGGCCATCGCTGAACGGACGGGCCATCCCGTCCCCTACGCTGAACTCGCAGCCGAGTTGGAACGGAGGAAGGCCGGGCCGGTGCGGAGTGACACGCCGCAACCGACCCCGGCGCCGCGTGCCACGGCACCAACCAAGTGTGGCGGCGAGCGGAAAGGATTCCTGAAAGCCGCGGACGGGCTTTGCACGGCATCGCTATTGAAGCCCCGCCGTCCGCAGCCGCAGCGCGTTGCCGACGACGCTGACCGGCGACAGCGCCATGGCCGCCGCGGCGATGACCGGCGAGAGCAGGATCCCGAAGAACGGGTACAGCACGCCCGCGGCCACCGGCACGCCGGCGGCGTTGTAGGCGAAGGCGAAGAACAGGTTCTGGCGGATGTTGCGCATCGCCGCCCGCGACAGCCGCCGCGCGCGCACGATGCCGGTCAGGTCGCCGCCGGGCAGCGTCCGCCCGCGCTCTCCACCGCCAAGGGTCAGCCTCCTGCTCGGGTCATAGCCCGTCCAACCGTCCAACAACGGCTCACGTATTCGCGGACCCACGCGGTGGGTTCGGGCTCCGGCGTGACCCGCAAGCTGGCGATCACGTGCGGATCCCTTGGGCACTCGCACCGACGCGCGAAGTGCCGCCGGTGCTCCGCTAGGGTCGACCCAAGCACGCGCGCCGGGTCGCGGAGCTCCCACGCATGCTCCAGCGCACGCGCAGCGAAGCGCTGCAGAACCTCGGCCGCGGCGTGGTGATCGCCATAGAGGCGGCGCAGGACGACCCCACGCAGCCTGGCTTGCGCCTCCGCCACGACACCGCGCACGACGACGTCGGTAGCCGCCGTCGGCACCCTCCGGCGTCGCGCGCCCGCTCGGAAACACTACGTCTTAAATCGGGCCGCCTCTTCCCCCGGTCATCGCGGTAAATCGACTCCGATTTCGCTCCGCAAGCCGTGCTGGCGGCCATCGACGCCATGCAGGGCGGCTCGTCGTCGCCAGCCGCGCCGCACTCGGCGGCGCAACCGGGGGAGGACCACCAGGATGCCGAAGCAGAGCCCGATCCTCGCCGCAGCCGCGTTCGCGGTGCTCGTGCCGCTGATGCCGCCCAAGGCGGTGGCAGAGGAGGCCCCACCGACCTTCCGGCTCGCCATGATGGACATGATGCCGATGGGCGGCGGGATGCAGCAGCCCGCGCCGACGCCGGGCGCCGCCGCGATGCCCGGAATGCCGGCCGCGCCTGGTGCCCAAGCGGCGCCCACCGCGCCGGCGGCGGGCGGCGGCATGGGCCACATGATGGACGACGACATGATGCGGATGGGCGGCGGCGGGATGCCGGCCCAGGGACAAAGTCCGATGCCGATGGGCCAGGCTCAGCCGCAAACCATGGCCATGTGCCCGATGATGGCGATGATGCAGAACATGATGCGCATGGGCGCCGCGCAGCACGGGACGATGCCACCGATGCAGGGCGGTGGCGGGTCCGGCGGCGGCATGGGCATGGGCGCGATGGGCGGCGGCGCCACGGCGGGCGGCGCGCAGCCCGCGGGCAGCTCCGCCGCGCGCCTGGAGGGGCGCATCGCGTATCTCCGCGCCGAGCTCCGCATCACCAACGCCCAGGCGCCCGCCTGGGAGACTTTCGCCGCCGCGCTCCGCTCCGGGCGCGAGCACCTGGACGCCGCCCGCGCCGCGCTGCAGGAGAGCGGCACCGGCGCCGACCCCATGGCGAGACTGGCGTCCTTCGAGAACCACCTGAGGGCCCGCACCGAGGCCATCCACATGACCCGGATGGCCTTCAACACCCTTTACGGCCAGCTCGATGACGCGCAGAAGCGGGTGGCCGCCACCACCATGCTCCCGTTCATCGGGGCGTTCTGAACGGGGGCGCCGTGCGGCGGAGAGGTTCGGCCGGCCGAGGGGTCGCCGCGGCGCTGTTTGCCCTGTCGCTGGGCGGCGTGGCGGCCGCCCAGACCGATCCGGGAGACCACAGCGCGCACCATCCTCCCCCGCGGCCGTCTCCGGCCGCGGGGGCGACGGCCCCGGCCAGCCCTGGCGGCGGCGGCGCCACGACCCACGCGACACCGCCCACGCCGGGCGCCGCCGCCGCGGCCGGTATGGGGTGCGGCGGCATGATGGGCTGCATGGGCGCCGGACCGCGTCCCTTCTACGCGACCCTGCTCGGCATGCCCGCGCTCACGCCCGAGGCGCGCCGCTTCATCGAAGACGAGGCGCAGCGGCGCATCGGCTGGGGATCGCAGGCCATCGCCACCGGCCAAGCGCGGCTGCACCGCGCGCTGGAGGAGGAGGGCGCGGCGGCGGTCGAGCGGGCGACCGCCGGGATCCGCGAGGGATTGCTGCTGCTGGAGAGCGGCACGGCGGCGCTGCGTGTCACCGAGGCGGGGACCCCGCCGCGGCAGCTCGCCCTCGCTTGGTTCCGGGACCAGCTCGGGGTGCCCTCGGCCGACGCTCCGATGGCGATGGACGACGGCCCCTGGGGGCTGTCCTGGTACCACCTGACCACCATGGCGTTCCTGGTAGCTTTCCTGCTCGGGACGCTGCTGATCCAATACGCGCGCATGCGCCGCGTCGGCGCGCTGGTGCAGCGGCTTTCGCCTGCCGCTGCGCCCGCCGGCGGGACCGGTCCCGCGCCCTCCGGCGTGCCACCGTCGCCCGGCCCAGGGGCCGCGCAGGCCGCGCCCGTCGCTTCGGCCGCGCCCACGCCGGAAGCTCCGGCCGCGCCTTCCGGGCCGACCGCGGCGCTGCCGCCCGCCACGCCGGGGCGGCCTTGGAAGGGCCTGCTGCGGGTCGCGGCCATCTTCCCCGAGACGCCGAACGTGAAGACCTTCCGGCTGATGGAGCCGGAGGGCGGGGCAATCCCGTTCACCTTCCAACCGGGCCAGTTCCTCACCTTTTCGGCCGCGATCGAGGGTCGGCGGGTCAGCCGGTCTTACACGATCGCCTCTTCGCCCAGCCGGCGCGACCACGTCGAGATCACGGTCAAGCGCGAGGAGCAAGGCCTGGAGTCTCGCCACCTGCACGACCGGGTGAAAGTCGGCGACCTGCTCGAGGTGTCCGGCCCCGCCGGCGCCTTCACCTTCGCCGGCCGGGAGTCCGACAGCATCGTCCTGATCGCCGGCGGCGTCGGCATCACGCCGATGATGAGCGTGATCCGCTTTCTGACGGACCGCGCCTGGCCGGGCGAGATCCACTTCCTCTACGGCGCGCGCTCCACGCTCGACTTCATCTTCCGCGACGAGCTCGAGTACCTGCAGCGCCGCCACCCGAACCTGCACGTCGCGGCTACCATGTCGTCGCGCGCCGAGGGGACGGCCTGGATGGGGCCGCAAGGCCAGATCTCCAGGGAGTTCATCGCCCGCTCGGTGCCGGACATCGCCCGTAGGCGGGTCCATCTCTGCGGCCCCCCGCCGATGATGGAAGCGGTGCAGGCCGCGCTGGCCGAACTCGGCGTGCCGAAGGAGCAGGTCCGGACCGAGGCCTTCGGGCCGGCCAAGGGCCGGGCGGCCGTGGCCCCCGTCGCGCCCATCCCGACGACGCCCGCCCCGGCCGGGGCACCGGCCGCTGTGGCGCCGGCAGTCCCGGCGGCCGTCGTCGCCCCGCCCACCGCCACCGCGAAGGTCGACTTCGTGAGGTCCGGCAAGACCGCGCCATTGGCGCCCGATCAAACGGTCTTGGAGGCGGCCGAGGCGGTCGGCGTGGCCATCGACTACTCCTGCCGGGTGGGCACCTGCGGCACCTGCATGGTGCCGCTCAAGGCGGGCGCCGTGACCATGGAGGTCGAGGACGGGCTGCCGCCGGAGGAGAAGGCGCGCGGCATGATCCTGGCCTGCCAAGCCAAGTCGGTCGGGAACCTCCTGGTCGAGGCCTGACGATGAACGGGACGGAGCGCGTCGCGGTTGGGATGTTGTTGGCGGTGGTGGCGCTGTTCGCGCCCGGCTTCCTGCTGCACGCGGCCCCGCGTTTCCCGGGCAGCCTGGTCGGCGGCTTGCTCGGCATCGCCGGGGCTTCCGCCATGGTGCTGCTGCTCGCCTATTCGCTGGCGAAGCGCGTCCCCTGGCTGAAGCGGCGGGCCGCCCTGGGCGGCGTGCTGTCCTTCCACGTCTATGCCGGCGCGGTCGGCGCGGTGTCCGGGATCCTCCACACCGGCCACAAGTACCAAAGCCCGCTCGGGATCGCGCTGGTCACGGCGATGCTCGTCGTCGTGCTGAGCGGTTTCGCCGGCCGCTACCGTCTGGCGCAGATCGGCGCCGACATACGCGAGCAGAGGCAGGAGCTCGGGGCGCTCCGCGCCCGCTACGACCTCGTCGCGGCGAGCCTCGCCAACGTGCTGCCGGGCAGCGCCGTCCCGGCTGCCGCGACGGCGCTGCCGGACGGCGTGCCTGTCCGCGTCCTGGTCGGCGCCATAGCCGACCTCGAGGACGCGATCCGCCGGCGGGAAGCGCTGAAGCGGGCCTTCTCCCGATGGATCGTGCTGCACGTGGCCGCGGCCCTCGTGTTCTATCCGCTCCTCGCGCTGCACGTCTGGAGCGGCATCTACTACGGCCTGCGGTGGTTGCCGTGAGGCCCACCACGCTGGCCTATGCGGCGCTCGCGGCCTTGGGCCTCGCGGCGGCCATCGCGGTGCCGGCGGTGGTCCACCGCTCGGGCTCGGCGCGGCCCCCGTTGTGGACCGCGGCGGCGAGCCCCGGGCCGCTGTCAACGGCGCACGCGTTCCTCGGCGCGCAGTGCGAAGCCTGCCACACGCCGGCCCGCGGGGTGGAAGCACCGTCCTGCGTCACCTGCCACGCCACGGCGGCGCCGGAGTTGGTGACGAAGCCTTCCACCGCCTTCCACGCGGACATCGGCGAATGCGCCGGCTGCCACGTGGAGCACCAAGGCCGCGACCGCCGCCCGGTCAACATGGATCACGCGGTGCTCGCGGCAGCGGGGCATGCCCGGGCCGCCGAGTCCGGGGCGCGCGGTTTGGCCGCGTCGGGCGAAGCCGGCCTCCGGCACGCCTTGGCGAAGCTCCAGGCCCTGCTCGCCGGCAGCGCGGGGGACCTCGCGGGCGGCACGCTCGACCGGAGGCCTTTGCCGGCCGGCACGACGGCGACGCTTGACTGCGCGGGCTGCCACGCCAACCGCGACCCGCACCGCACGTTGTTCGGCCGCGACTGCCAGGGCTGCCACAATGTCGATGCCTGGGCGGTCGCCGGCTACCGACATCCTTCGCCCCGCTCGCGGGACTGCGTGCAGTGCCACCAAGCCCCGCCCAGCCATTACATGATGCACTTCGAGATGATGGACCGGACGGTCACCGGGCAAGCCGACGCGCGCGTCGAGCAATGCTTCCTCTGCCACCAGACCGACGCTTGGAACAACATCCGCGGCGTCGGGTGGTACAAGCACCACTGACACCCACGCGCTCGGCCGCAGCATCGTTCGGAACGCCGGCAGTTCGCGCCGGAGACGAGGCTGGGCCGTGCGGAGAGGACGCGACACCGGCAGGCAAGGAAACGGGGGTGTCAGCCGAACAGCGCATTCCGCAGGGGCGCCGGGAGCGGGCCGACGTCGCGGTGTTCCCGGTCGTGCGGCAAGACGGCGGAGGCCGCCGCGTCCAAGAGACAACACGGCGGCCGAGGGCGCGTCAGCGGGCGCGGCCGGTTCCCGTGACACCCGGATGCGCGAACTCGGCGCCGCCCGTGCCGCCCCCGGTCGGGCTCACGGACGGTGTCCTTCCGCCTGCGCCGACGCTTCCGCCCATGCGACTATGGTCCATCTCGCCGCCGCCCGTGCCGCCGCCCTGGGTGCGCAAGGTGGGCGATCCCGTGCTGGAGCCCTGGCCCCCGCCCATGCGGCTGTGGTCCATCTCGGCGCCGCCCGTGCCGCCGCCGGTCGGCCTCAGAGCGGGCGCGCCGCTCGTCGTCGATCGGGGCGCCGGGGAGCAGGCACCGAGGACGCCGGCGACAGCGCCGAGGGCGACCCATCTGACCAAGTGTCCGTTCATCGTCTTCTCCTTTGTTAAAAGAAATTGCAGTCCAAGCACGCCGTGCGCCGGGATCGGGACGACGGCGTCCTGCACGCCACCAGACCCGGCATCTGCCAGCCGAGCCGCCGCGACCGGCCCGCCTAACCCGGTGGGCGACCGCGCATACGCCCCATGGAGTGGTCCATGTGGTCGCAGGTCCTCTGCATGCGCTGCATGTCGGGCGGCACCTGCCCGCCCTGCCGCACCTGCTGCCGCATCTCGGCGCAGTGGGCCATCGCGCGTGAATGGTCGTTCCTCGCCAGGCTCTCGGCCAGGCCAGACCACCACGACGCGTTCTGGGCGGCGTGCGCGCCCGCCGCCGGTGTCGCCGCGGGCCTAGTCTGCTGCTGCTGCGGCGCGCAGGCGGCCAAGCCTGCCGCCAGCAGCACCGCCCAGCCCGCGCCAACGCCCTTCCTCCGTCCGATCACCGCGGTCTCCTTTTGCTCAAGCGGGTGTGCCCCGGTCGGCCGAATCCGACGGCTCAGCCATGCCATGCTCGTGCCAAGCGACGCCGGAACCCAGGGCTCCGGCGCGCCGGGGCGGCGCCAGCAAAACTTTGTCGCATTGGGCTTGCGGTGAGATCCTCGGGGGTTGATCCGCGCCCCTCACCCCAGCCGCGCGGTTCGCAGCCGTAGCGCGTTGCCGACCACGCTGACCGATGACAGCGCCATCGCCGCCGCCGCGATCACCGGCGAGAGCAGGATGCCGAAGAACGGGTACAGCACGCCCGCCGCGACCGGCACGCCGGCCGCGTTGTAAGCGAAGGCGAAGAACAGGTTCTGCCGGATGTTGCGCATCGCCGCCCGCGACAGCCGCCGGGCGCGGACGATGCCGGTCAGGTCGCCGCCGAGCAGCGTCACCCCCGCGCTCTCGATGGCGACGTCGGTGCCGGTGCCCATGGCGATGCCCACGTCCGCCGCGGCCAGCGCCGGCGCGTCGTTCACGCCGTCGCCCGCCATCGCCACGCGCCGGCCTTCGGCCTTGAGCCGCTCCACCACCCGCTGCTTGTCCTCGGGCAGCACCTCGGCCACCACCTCGGCGATGCCCAGGCGCTTGGCCACCGCCTCCGCGGTGGTGCGGTTGTCGCCGGTGAGCATCACCACCCGCACGCCCTCTTCCGCTAGGCCCGCGAGCGCCGCCGGCGTCGTCCCCTTCACCGGGTCGGCCACCGCCACGATCCCCGCCGGGCGTCCGTCCACCGCGACGAAGAACGCCGTGGCCCCTTCCCCGCGCAGCCGCTCCGCGTCCGCGGCCACGGACGCAGCGTCCACCCCGAGTTCCCGCATCAGCCGCGCGTTGCCGACCGCGACCCGCCGACCCTCGACGGTGCCGGTCACGCCGCGCCCGGCCGGCGCGTCGAAGCCCTCCACGGCCGGCACGGCCAAGCCGCGCTTCTCCGCCGCCCGCACCACCGCCTCCGCCAGCGGGTGCTGGCTCGGCCGCTCCAGGCCGGCCGCCAAGCGCAGCACCTCCGCCTCCGCGAAGCCCGCCGGCGCCGGCACCACGGCCACCACCTCGGGCCGGCCTTGCGTCAACGTCCCGGTCTTGTCCACCACCAGCGTGTCGATGCGCTCCAGGCGCTCCAGCGCCTCGGCGTTCTTGATCAGCACGCCGGCCTGCGCCCCGCGCCCCACGCCCACCATGATGGACATCGGCGTGGCGAGGCCGAGCGCGCAGGGACAGGCGATGATCAGCACCGTCACCGCCGAAACCAGGGCGTAGGCCAAGCGCGGTTCCGGCCCCCAGACCGACCAAGCGACGAAGGCCAGCGCCGCGATGCCGACCACGGCGGGGACGAACCACCCGGCGACCCGGTCGGCGAGGCGCTGGATGGGCGCGCGGCTGCGCTGCGCCCCCGCCACCATGCGCACGATCCGCGCCAGCACCGTGTCCTGCCCGACGCGGTCGGCGCGCATGACGAAGGCGCCCTGCCCGTTCAGCGTGCCGCCGACGACCCTGGAGCCGGGAGCCTTCGCCACCGGCACCGGCTCGCCGGTGACCATGCTCTCGTCCACGTTGCTGCCGCCTTCCAGCACCTCGCCGTCGAGCGGCACCTTGTCGCCGGGCCGCACCCGCAGCCGGTCGCCCACCACCACGGCGGCGAGCGGCACCTCTTCCTCCGACCCGTCGGCCTCGATTCGCCGCGCCATGGCGGGGGCGAGGTCGAGCAGGGCGCGGATGGCGCCGCCGGTGCGCTCGCGGGCGCGCAGCTCCAGCACCTGGCCGAGCAGGACCAGGACCACGATCACCGCCGCCGCCTCGAAGTAGACCGCGACCGACCCGTCGTGGCCGCGGAAGGCGGGCGGGAACAGGCCCGGTGCGACGGTGGCCACCACGCTGAACAGCCAGGCGACCCCGGTCCCGAGGGCGATGAGGGTGAACATGTTCAGGCTGCGGTTCGCGACCGACTGCCAGCCGCGCACGAAGAACGGCCAGCCCGCCCAGAGCACGACAGGCGTGCCGAACAGCAACTGCAGCCAATTCGAGGTCGAGCGCGCGACGAGGTGCTCGAGCCCGAGCAGGTGCCCGCCCATCTCCAGTACGAGGACCGGCACGGTCAGCGCCAGGCCGATCCAGAAGCGCCGCGTGAAGTCGATGAGTTCGTGGTTGGTCTCGGCTTCTCCGGTCGGCACCTCCGGCTCCAGCGCCATGCCGCAGATCGGGCAGCTGCCGGGCCCGACCTGCCGGATCTGCGGGTGCATCGGGCAGGTGTAGATGGCGCCCGGCGCCACCGGTTCGGCGCGGCGCCGCGCGCCGTCCGGCCCGCCCAGGTAGCGCCCCGGGTCGGCCGCGAACTTCGTCCGGCAGCCGGCCGAGCAGAAGTGGAAGGTCTGCCCGCCGTGCTCGGCCCGGTGCTTCGAGGCGGCCGGGTCCACCGCCATCCCGCACACGGGATCGGTGGCGAGGGCGGCGTCGGCCGCCGCCCCGTGGCCGTGGCCGGAGGAGCCGTGCCCCTGCGCTTGTTGCCCGGCATGGTGCCCGTGCCCATGCCCGTGGTCGGTGTGCTGGTGGTGGCTCATGACGGCCGTCCGTGCTGGCCCGCGACGGCCGAAGCCGCGCGGGGCGGGTGCGATGCCGGGCAAGGTGGCGTTTCCCATGGTGGGAAGGTCAAGGCGCGGATCGGCGGGCGCGCGGGTGGGCTTGACCTTCCCACAGTGGGAAGCCCCATCTGGGTCTGTGGCCGCCGCCGTCGGCGGTCGAGGAACGGGGAACCACCATGAACATCGGGCAGGCCGCCGCGGCCTCCGGCGTCTCGGCCAAGATGCTCCGCCACTACGAAAGCATCGGCCTCGTGCCGAAGGCCGGGCGGACGGAGGCGGGCTACCGCACCTACGGCGAGGCCGAGGTGCACACGCTGCGCTTCATCAAGCGCGCGCGGGACCTCGGCTTGCCCATCGAGCGCATCCGGCTCCTGGTCGGCCTGTGGCGGGACGAGCGCCGGCCGAGCGCCGAGGTGAAGCGCATCGCCGCCGAGCACGTGGCCGAGCTGCGGACCAAGATCGCCGAGCTGACCGGCATGTGCGAGACGCTGGAGCACCTCGCCGCGGCCTGCCACGGCGACCACCGGCCCGAGTGCCCGATCCTGCGCGACCTCGAAGGCCGGAACAGGACGCGCAGGCCGAAGCCCGCCGCGGCGGACCGGCGCGCCGCCGACACCGCCGGCGGCCAAGCGACACGGTAGTCCGACCGGCCGGACCCGATGCGGCGGCCCGCCCCTCCACCACCCGCCGCGACACCGCCGGGCCGCGCGCCCGCCGGTCGCCGCGGCCAGACCGACAGGATTGACACCATGCCCACGACCACCCCCGACCGCACGGCACGGCAGCGGCCTTCGCCGCGCCGTCCCCTCCTGGCCGCGACGGCCGCCGCCGGCCTCGCGCTCGCCGCGGTCGCCGCCCCGGCGCGGGCGGCCATCGAGGAGAACTATGCCTCCGGCGAACCGCCCATCACCACGACGTGGTTCGCCCCGGTGTCGGACGCGGCGCAGCACGCCGACCGCGAGTACGTGGCCGGCATGCGCCCGCACCACGCGGGCGCGCTGTCCATGAGCCGCGAGTACCTTTCCGACCCGGGCCGGAGCAGCCCGCTGCTCCAGGCGCTGTCCCGCGCCATCGTCGCCAACCAGACCTTCGAGATCGGCATGCTGGACGAGGTCGGGCGCAACCTCGACCGCCCGCCCGTGCGGCTGCCCTTCGGCGTGAAGCTGCAGCCGGTGGCGACCGAGGGGCTGACCGGGGCGCAACGCTTCTTCAAGGAGCCGATCCCCTCCGAGGCCACCTACCCCGTGGGGCCGGTGAGCGAGCGCGACGTGCTCTTCGCCAAGGCCATGATCATGCACCACGAGGGCGCCGTGGAGATGGCGCGCGAATACCACGCGAACGCCGACGCCCGCAACGGCTACCTCGGGCTGATGAACGTGGACATCGTCACCGACCAGACCCAGGAGATCGCGCTGATGCGCCGGGTGATCGCCGCCTACCCGGGCGACGCGGACGCGGTGCGGGTGGACCCGTCCATGGTCCACGGCATGGAGGGGATGAAGCACGGCGGCCACGGCACGTCCGCGGCGCCGGCAAGCACGGCCCGGCCGGCGCGGGCGGGCGAGGCCGGGCACCCGCCTCACGGTGACCACGCCGCCCACGGCGACCACGCCGGCCATGGGCAGCACGGGCACGCGCACCATGGGGCGCACGGCGGCGCGGCGCCCGCGGCCGAAGCCCGGCCCGCACCGGCGCGATCCCGTGCGGCGGTGCGCCCCCGGCCGGGGGCGCAGCTCGCGGCGGAAGCCGCCGGGCACGGCCACGACCACCGCCATTGAGCCTCCGCGAGGCGCCCCGGTCCGGATCGGCCGGGGCGTCCTCCAAAACGACGCGGAGCGGCCGGCCGGCACGGACGTGCCCCGCGCCGCTCAGCGCTGCCGCGACGCCCCCATGGAGCGGTCCATCTGGTCGCAGTGGCCCATCATCTGCTGCATGTCGGGCGACAGGCGCCCGCCCTGCCGCACCGTCTGCCGCATCTGGGCGCAGTGGGCCATCATGGACTGGTGGTCCATGCCGGCCATGCTGTGCCCCTGCGTGCCGCCGCCGGCCATGGTGTGGCCCGCGTGCCCTTGCATGCCGCCGGACGCGGTCTGGCCCTGCATGCCTTGGGCGCCGGCCGCGCCGCCCTGCCCCGACATCGCCGCGGGCCTGCTCTGCTGCTGCTGCGGCGAGCAGGCCGCGAGCCCCGCCGCGAGCAGCACGGCCAAGCCCGTGGCGGGGCCGCTTTTCCGTCGGGGCATGGTCGTTTCCTTGCTGTCCAAAAGGAGGCCTCCATGGGGCGGGTCTCCCCCGGCCGAATCCGGGAGGCGCCGCCGCGCCATGGTCGTGCCAGGCAACGCCGGCGCACATGGGCCCGTGCCGGCGGGACGCCGCCAGCAACACTTTGTCGCACTCCGCCCGGGTCGCGGGCCCGCGCGGCGTGGCCGGCCGGCGTCAGGCCTCCTGGCCGCCCCGGAAGCGCATGAAGACCCGGTGGGCCGGGCCGTCCGCGAAGGCGACCACGTCGTAGTCGTCCTCAAGCCGCCCCGGCACCTCCATCCCGGGCGAGCCGAGCGGCATGCCGGGCACCGCGAGGCCGCGGATGCCGGCCGGGCGTTCCGCCAACAGCCGCTCCACCGCGGAGGCCGGCACATGCCCTTCCAGCGCGTAGCCGCCGACCGCCGCCGCGTGGCACGAGAGCAGGTCGGCCGGGATGCCGAGCATGCGCCGCGCCGGCGCCGGCGACGCCACCAGTTGCTCCTCCACCCGGAACCCGGCCGCCCGCATGTGCTCCACCCAGCCGCCGCAGCAGCCGCAGTTGGGGTCGCGCCAGACCTGCAGCCGCCGCGCGGCCGCCGCCGGTGCCGCGCCCGGCAGCGCCAACGCCACCGAGGCCGCCAAGAGCGAACGCCGCCTCATCCCTGTCCTCCTCCGCTCGCTGTTCCACCCGCACGCGGCAGCCGCACCGTGACGAGCAGGCCGCCGCCGGGCCGGTTGGCCAAGGCGATGGTGCCGCCGTGCCCTTCCACCGCCCGCCGGGCGATGGTCAAGCCCAGGCCGGTGCCGCCGGTGCCGCGGTTCCGCGACGCCTCGAGGCGCCGGAACGGCTCGAACACCGCCGCCATCGCCGCCTCCGGGATGCCGGGGCCGTCGTCCTCCACCGACACGACGGCCGCCGCCGGCGCATCCCGCAGCGTGACCCGCGCGGCGCCGCCGTACTTCACCGCGTTGTCGATCAGGTTGGCGAAGGCGCGCTTGGCCGCGACCGGCCGCAGCCGCAGCGAGACGTGGTCCGGCCCGGTGAACGCCACGTCGGCGCCGCGGTCCGCCGCGTCGTCGCAGAGCGTGCGCAGGATGGCGGCGAGGTCCGTGGGCCGGGGCTCCTCGCCGTCCGCGTCGCCCCGCAGGAAGGCGAGCGTGGCTTCCACCATGGCCTCCATCTCATCGAGGTCGGCGTCGATCGAACGCTGGGCCTCGGCGTCGTCCAGGAACCCTGCCCGGAGGCGCAGCCGCTGTATCGGGGTGCGCAGGTCGTGGCTGACGGCGGCGAGCGCCTGGGTGCGGTCGGACACCAGGCGGTGGATGCGCGCCTGCATGGCGTTGAAGGCGCGCGCGGCGTCGTGCACCTCGCGCGGCCCGTCCTCGGGCATGGGCACCGGCGCGGCGCCTTTGCCGAAATCCTCCGCGGCCGTCGCCAAGCGCCGCAGCGGCTTGGTGATCCAGCGCACCACCAGCACGGAGGCGAGCACGATGCCCAGCGCCATGGCGCTGAGCGAGGCCAGGGAGGCGTGGGGAGACGCCTCCAGGCGGTTCGGCGCCGGCGCGGCGAAGGCGATCCAGCTCCCGTCGGCGAGGCGCATGCCGCCGCCGATGCGGCGCTCGGCGCCGACGTAGCCGACATGCAGTTCCGCCACGTCCGGCACCAGCTCGCGCAGCCGCGCCCGCAGCGGCTCCAAGCCCTGCTCGACCGGCGCCGCGGCCGAAGCCGCCCGGTGCCAAGCTATGTCGAGGTCCGGCGAGGACAGGGCGCCGGCGGCCGTGCCGCGCACCTCCTCCGGCAGGGAGCCGATGGTCCGGCGCGCGGTCGCCAGCCGCTCCGCCACCTGCTCTTCGCGCCCGTCTTCCGCCGCGCCGAGCACTCCCTGCTCGAGCAGCCACAAGCTGCCGAGGTGGATGGCGAGCAGCCCGGCGAGCATTGTGAGGGTGATCCGCCCCGCCAGGCTCGCGGGCCACAGCCACTCGAAGGCGCGTCTCACGCCACGCGGTCCACCGCGGGCAGGAAGATGTAGCCGGCGCCGCGCACGGTCTTGATCACCGCGGCCCCGCCCTCGCCGCCCTCGATCTTGCGGCGCAGCCGGCTGACCAGCACGTCCACGCTGCGGTCGAAGGCGTCGGCGAGGCGGCCGCGCGCCAGCTCCGAGATCCGGTCCCGCGCCAGCACGCGTTGCGGGTGGTCGAGGAAGGCGAGGAGCAAGTCGTACTCGGCACCGGACAGGTCCACAGCCAACCCCGCCGGCGAGACCAGTTCGCGCCGCGCCAGATCGACCGTCCAGCCCTCGAAGCGGAGCAGGCGCGGGGCGGCACCGCGTCCCGACCCCTCGCCGGCGCCTGGAACCGGGATGCGGGACCGGCGCAGCACGGCGCGGACGCGCGCCAGGAGTTCGAGCCGGCCGAAGGGTTTGGGCAAGTAGTCGTCCGCGCCCAGGTCGAGCCCGAGCACCCGCTCCGCCTCCGCCCCTTTGGCGGTCACCATCACCACCGGGGGCGTGCCCGGACGGGCGCGCAGGGCCTTGAGGAGTTCGAACCCCGACTGGCCGGGCAGCATCACGTCCAGCAACACCAGGTCGGCGCCGGTCTTGTCCAAGGCCTCCCACATCTCCCGCCCGTCGCGGGCGCCGGTGGCGCGGAAGCCGTTCTCGCGCAGCAGGCGCGCGATCAGGTGGCGCATCGGCGCGTCGTCCTCGACGACGAGCACGTGGTGTTCTTCCGGATCGAGGCCCCGCCGGGCTTCCGGCCCGGCGGGGGCCGCGTCCTCCGGGCCGCGCCCCGTGGTCATCCGCAGCCGCGCCGGACCGCCATCCCGGCCATCAGGCGGGGAGCGCCTGCCCCTCGAACCCCGCTTCGCGCAGCGCGCCGGCGAAGCCCTCCGCCCCCGCCGTGCCTTCCACCGCCACCTCGCGGCGCTCGAGGTCCACCGCGATCCGGGCCGCGGGATCGACGCCGCGCAAGGCGGCCGTGACCGCCCGGGCGCAGCCGCCGCAGCTCATGTTGGCCACCTTGAAACGAAGCATGCCGGCTCCTCCGGGCGTCTGGCGAAGGGCTGGCAGATGGGGCTCCCCACTGTGGCAAGGTCAAGCGCCGCAACGGTCCGGCCGCGGCATCGACATGCTTTGTCGCAATCCAGGGCGCGAACCGCGGGCTCGGGCCATGGTTCAGTCGCGGTCGGGAGGGGAGCGCCGCGGCGGGGCGCGGCCCCACCGATCCCTGGCGGCGGCTTCGGCGAAGCCGGAGGCGGAAGCCAAAGCCCCGCCGCCGGACCGGCGGCGGGACGCCACAGCGAGAGGAGATTCGAGGATGCACCAGATGTCCGCGGAGATGCAGGCCTGCATCGAGGAATGCCTGCGCTGCCACAGCACCTGCCTGGGCATGGCCATGAATCACTGCCTGGAGGTCGGCGGCAAACACGTCGAGCCCGCTCACTTCCGGATCATGATGGCCTGCGCCGAGATCTGCCAGACCTCGGCCAACTTCATGCTGATCGGGACGCCGCACCACAAGCACCTCTGCCGCGAGTGCGCGGAGATCTGCGAAGAGTGCGCGAAGAGCTGCGAACAGGTGGGCGGCATGGAGGACTGCGTCCAGCAGTGCCGCCGCTGCGCCGAGAGCTGCCGCAAGATGGCGGCTTGAGGCCGGGACCGGGCGCGCCAACGTCCATGGCGCGAGGGGACGCGGCGCTGCGAAGGCCTTCCGCCGGTGCGGAGGACCGCCGGTGGACGCGGGGTCCGTCGCCCCCTGCGCGCATGGCCTGCACAGGCGACGGAACCTTCCCGCGTGGGAAGGGCGTATTGGCCAAAGTTCGCTTTTTGGGAGGATGTGCGATGCGGAACTTCACCATGCCTGTCGCCGCGCTCGCCGGGGCCCTGGTCGCCACGGGCGCTTTCGCCCAGGGCGCCCAGCCGCAAGGCAACCAACCGCAGCAGGGCGGCGGCATGATGCACATGATGCCCATGCAGCAGGGGCAGCAGCAGGGCGGCATGATGATGGGCTGCCCGATGATGCAGCGCATGGCGTCGATGGACACCCGCTTGCGGCAACTAGAAGAGCGGGCGGGAATTCCGACGCCGCCGGCCCAGCCCGGGGCGTCCGGCACCACCCGCTAACAGGCTTCGTGCTCCCGGCGGGGCCGCGTCCGGCAGCCCCGCCGGGATGCTTTGTCAGGCGAAGATGTACCAGGACCCGTAGTCGCTGACGCCCTCGACGAACTGCGGGGTGTCGAACATGAAGTCGGTCTGCCGCAGGTCGTCCTTGGCGACGCCGAGCAGCAGGATCGAGCCGTCGTCCTCGCCGTCGTGGTCCACGTCCCAAGCGACCCGCGCGCCCTCGTCGGTGTCCCGGACGGTCACGTCGCCCGCCTCGATGTCCATGAACGCGATGTGGTCGAACAGGCCTTGGGCCAAGCCCGTGGCGGTGAAGTCGAGCGCCACGTCGTGGCCGCTGTCCGAGGCGACCATGAAGGCGTCGGAGCCCGCGCCGCCTTCGAGGGTGTCGTTCCCGCGGCCGCCCTCCAGCATGCCGTGGCCCTCGCCTTCGGAAAGGCGGTCGTCGCCGTCGCCGCCCATCAGCTCGTCGTTCTCTCCACCGCCGACGAGCGTGTCGTTGCCGCGGCCACCCTCCAGCCGGTCCGGGCCGTCGCCGCCGTCCAGCCCGTCGTCGCCGTCGCCCGCTTCCAGGATGTCGTGGCCGTCCTCGCCGACGAGCGTGTCGTCCCCGCCGCGGCCGAAGAGGGTGTCCCAGGTTTCGGCGCCGCGCAGCCGCTCGCCCGCGTCGGTGCCGATGGCGACCGTGAACTGGTCGAAGGAAAAGGCGCGGGCGCCCTCGCCGGACGCGGGGACGAGGCCCTGGTCGGCCGGGGGAACCACGCCCTCGATCTCCGGCCCTAGCACGCTCGGGCTTGGGCGCTCCGGCGCGGGCCCTCCGGGCGCGCGCGCGCCGGGCGGAAGGTCGGGCTCGTTGAAGAACATGAAGTCGTCTTGCGACAGGTCGGCCTTCCGCACGCCTTCCAGCAGCACCGAACCGTCGTCCCACGCGACCTCCACCCCGCCGTCGGTGTCCTCCACCGAGAGTTCTTCCCAGCGAAGGTGGAACAGCGCGACGTGGTCGCCCACGCCGGGTCCCGCGGTGAAGTCGCGGATCACGTCGTGGCCGGTGTCGGGGCCGACGATGAAGGCGTCCGGCCCGGCGCCGCCCACCAGGGTGTCGTCTCCCGGTCCGCCGTCCATGCTGCTGTGGCCGGGCCCCTCGTCCAGGTGGTCGCGGCCCGGCCCGCCCATCAGCGCGTCGGACATGGCCCCGCCGTAGAGCGTGTCGTTGCCTTCGCCGCCGTCGAGGTCGTCCATGCCTTCGCCGCCCGAGAGCAGGTCGCGGCCCACGCCGCCGCTGAGGACGTCGTCCTCGGCCCCGCCGCCCAGCCGGTCGCCGCCGCCCAGGCCCCAGGAGTGGTCTGAGGCGTCGCCGCCGCCGAAGGCTTCGGCGTCCGGTCCGCCCACCGCCAGCCGCTGGTCGTGCCCGTCGGTGAACGCCACGGACAGGACCTCGCGCGCCGCCGGCTCCATCGTCGGGTCCCCTCGGTCGTCCGTGTCGTCCCGATCAGTCGTCATGTCGTGTGCCACGCCGCTCTCCGCCTCGGTTGGGGCGCGCGGTCCGACCGGCCCGTGGCGGGTCGGACCGCGCGCGACGGGCCGTGAACCCGGGCGCACCGGCGCGGTTCGGGCGGGCTTCCGTGACGTAGTGTGTCTCGCGGCTCCCGCGCGTTGAAGGCGCCGCGGCGCCTGTGCACCTTCTCGCCCACGAGGGCACGGCCACCCCACACCCGGGGCGGCCGGCAGCCCGTGCGAGAGGTGGCGGGATGACGGAGTGGATCGGCTTGCGGGCCGCCTTGCGGCGCGTGCTCCTGGCCGGGGCCGCGGTCGCCGCGGCGGCGGTGCCTGCGCTGGCACAGACGATGGACCTGACGCTCGAGCAGCGGCTGGTGAACATCAACGGCCAGGACCGGCCTGCGGTGACCGTGAACGGGCAGTTCCCCGGCCCGCTGCTGCGCCTGCGCGAGGGCGAGGAAGCGGTGATCCGCGTCACCAACCGGATGCGCGAGGCGAGCAGCATCCACTGGCACGGGCTGATCCTGCCCTCGTCCATGGACGGCGCACCCGGCTTCAGCGCCGGCTTCGTGCGCGGCGTCGCGCCCGGCGAGACCTTCGAGTACCGCTTCCCCGTGCGGCAGTCCGGCACCTACTGGTACCACGCCCACAACCTCGACCACGAGCAGCGCGGCCTGTACGCGCCGATCATCATCGACCCGCGCGGGCCCGACCCGGTCCGCTACGACCGCCAGCACGTGGTGCAGCTCTCCGAGTGGACGGACGAGCGCCCCGGGCGCGTGCTGCAGAATCTCAAGCGCGACCCCGGCTACTACAACTTCAACCGCCGCACCGTGGTGGACCTGCTCCGCGACCTGAACCGCGCGCCGGACGCCGAGGCCCGCCGCGCGGTCGTGCGCGACCGCATCGATTGGGGCCAGATGCGGATGGACCCCACCGACATCGCCGACGTCACCGGCCACACCTACCGCTACCTGGTCAACGGCTTCCGCCCCGAGACGCCGCCGACGCTGCAGTTCCGCCCCGGCGAGCGGGTGCGGCTGCGCTTCGTCAACTCCGGCGCCATGACCTTCTTCGACGTGCGCATCCCGGGCCTGAAGATGACGGTGGTGCAGGCGGACGGGAACGACGTCCAGCCCGTGGCGGTGGACGAGCTGCGCATCGCGGTGGCCGAGACCTACGACGTGGTCGTCGAGCCGCGCGAGGAGCGGACCTACCAGATCCTGGCGGAGACGATGGACCGCACGGGGTGGGCGCGGGCGCAGCTCGCCCCGCGCCCGGACGCGCCGGTCGAGCCGCTGCCGCCGCACCGGCCGCGGCCGATCCTGTCCATGGCGGACATGTTCATGAGCCCGGGCCCGACCGGCCTCGACCGCGGCACGCCGTTGCCCGAGCGGGACCAGCCCGGCCACGTGGCGCCGATGGGCGGCATGGACCACGGCGCGATGGGGCACGGCGGCGCGGGGGGGCACGCCGGCCACGGGACGCCGACGACCCAGGCCCAGGCACGAGCGCAAGCCACGGGCGCGCAGCCCCCGGCGATGGACCACGCCGCCATGGGCCACGGTGCCGCAGCGCGGCAGGACCCGCACGCCGGGCACGCGATGCCGGCGGCGCCGGGCGGCGGGGCGATGGACCACGCGGCGATGGGCCACAGCGCCGCGGAGCACGCCGCGATGGGGCATGGCCAGCCGTCGGCCGAGCAGCCGGCCCAGCCGGCCCGACCGCGCCGGGGGCAGCAGCGCCAGCAGGC
>NZ_BAAAFZ010000053.1:38021-126683 GCF_039523795.1 Craurococcus roseus
GACCGGCGGGGCGCCGCCGCGCCGCCGGCCCAGGCCATGGACCACGCCGCAATGGGGCACCGCGCCGCCGGCCACGCCGCCGTGGGCCACGGTCCGCAGCCGGCGACGCAAGGCGGCGCGCACGGGCCCGGCACGCCGGCCACCACCACCGCGGGCGGGATGGAGGCGCACGCCGCCCTCGGCCACGGGACAAAGGTGGACACCGTCGCCCACGACACCGGCGCGCCGCCCGGCGCCAAGGTGCTGTCCTACCGCGACCTGCGCCCGCTGCGCGCCGACCCGGAGTGGCGCCCCTACGACCGCATGATCGAGGTGCGCCTCACCGGCAACATGGAGCGCTACATCTGGTCGATGAACGGCAACGAGTTCTGGCGGGCGCAGCCGATCGTGGCGCGCTACGGCGAGCGGCTGCGCATCCGCTTCATCAACGAGACCATGATGAACCACCCCATGCACATGCACGGCATGTGGATGGTGCCCGACCTCGGCCACGGCGCCTTCAACCCGCGCAAGCACGTGGTGAACATCAAGCCGGCCACGGTGCAGGAGGTGGACGTCATCGTGGACGCGGAGGGCGACTGGGCCTTCCACTGCCACCTGCTCTACCACATGGAATCCGGCATGATGCGGCTCTTCCGGGTAGAGGGCGGCCCGTCGACGGCCGGGACGGCGCCGACGCGGCGCCAAGCCGCCACCGCCACCGCGACCGCCGCGCCCGTCGCGCACAATCACTGAGCCGGGCGGATCGCGGGATGACGACCGGACGATTCGGGATCGCGGCGTCGGCGTTCGCGCTCGCCGCCGCCGCGTTCTCCTCCGCGGCTTCGGCGCAGCACCCCGTCGGGCACGCCCCGGCTGCAGAGGCCACGGTCGGCGGCCCCGCGGCCCCGGGCGTGCGCGCGCCCACGACGGAGGCGGTCGGGCAGCACGCCGGCCACTCGCCGATCTACTTCGGCGCGGTGCTGTTCGACCAGAACGAGCTGCGCAGCACCGGCCGCGGACACCCGATCTACGCCTTGGAAGGCTCCGCCTTCTACGGCACGGACTACCACCGCGTCTGGTTCAACACGCGCGTCGAGACCAACCGCGACCGGGGCGGGCTGGAGCGGGCGGAACTCCAGGCGCTCTACTCCCGCCTGGTCGCCTACTACTGGGACGTCCAGGCGGGCGTGCGGCACGACTTCCGCATCGACCCGCGCGAGGGCACGCCGGCGCGCACCTACGGCATGGTGGCGCTGCAAGGCCTGGCGCCGGGGTTCTTCGAGGTGCAGCTGCAGGCCTTCTTCGGCGAGGGCGGCGTCGCCCTCGCCCGCGCCGCGGCCTCCTACGACATCCTGATCACCAACCGCTTGGTGCTGCAGCCCGAGTTCGAGTTCAATTTCTCGTCCGGCTGGGACCGCGACGCGCTGATCGCGCCCGGCCTGTACCGGACGGAGATCGGGCTGCGGCTGCGCTACGAGATCACCCGCGAGTTCGCGCCCTACATCGGCTACTCCTTCGAGAGCCTCACCGGCGGCGCCACCGGCCTCACCCGCCGTCTCGGCGAGAAGCCGTCGCAGTCCACCGTCGTCGCCGGCATCCGGATCTTCTTCTGAGGGGAGCGCCATGCCGCGGCGCTCCCGGCGCGGTGTGGCCGCCTGGTCCCGCTGGAGCGGTGGGCCGCGCGCGACGCGCGCGAGCAGCGAACGCGCTTCGGCACCGTCGTGTCCGACGCGACGGACGGACGCATCCCCGCCGCGCGCGGGCGTGACAAAAGATTGCCGCGACCGGGACGGCCCTAGCGAATCCAATGCCTTGGAGAACCGCGCGGCGCGGTGCCCCGCGCGCGGCCGATCGTGTCGTTGTTCCGACATTGCGGCGTCCCCAAAGCTATCTCCACCACACCGCACGCTCCACGCCGTCGGCCGACGCTCTTGGCCGCCGGCGCGCACCGCGGAATGGCGACCGAGGACGAGGAGACACTCGCATGCACCCGCGTAGAAAACTGGCCGTCATCGTGGCCATTGCCGGCCTGGTCGGCACCGGCGGCGCGCTCGCGCAGCCGACATTGAGCACGCCGGGCGGCGGCACCGGCAACGCCGACATGGATCACAGCCGCATGGGCGGCGGCGCCCAAGGCCAACGCTCCACCGGTCCGGCGCCGACCTTGAACAACCCCAGCGGCGGCACCGGCAACGCCGACATGGACCACAGCCGCATGGGCGGCGGCCAAGGCGCAGGCAGCCCGGCGGGCGGGCGCATCACCGGCAACTCCGGCGAGGGCGGCCCGGAGGTCCAGCACGGCCACGCGCCGGTCCCGGAAACGCGTCCGGAAACGCGCCCGGGGCAGCGACGGTAGGCGATGCCGGCGGTAGTCGTCGGACGTGGTGCGTCGTGCCGGGGTTCGGCGACCGGCGGGGGCGGCGCGCCCACGCGCGCCGCTGTCGTCCTCTGTTCGGCGGTGTTCGTCCTGGCGGCCTGCGCGCGGGCGCCGGGCGGGCTCGAGCGGGCGACCGCGCCCGCGCACGCGACCGGCGACGTCCCGATCGCCGGTCCCGTCGTCGTCGGCGGCGCCGAAGCCCACGGGGGCCATGCCGGCCATGCGCAGGGGCGCGCCGCCGTGCGACCGCGAACCCGTTGAGCCGCGGGTGTCGTCCCGGACCGCGTCCCCGCTGCCCGTTCTGGTTCTGGCGGCGATGGCCCTCGCCGGTTGCGTCGGGGGCGGCGGCTTCGATCCGCGCGCCGGACCACCGGATGCCGTGCTCGAAGCGCCCGGCGACGCGCCGCGTCTCGCGGCCTGCCTGCTGGCCGCCTACGCGGGCGATCCCTTCCGCTTCCGGGTCGCGGAAGACGACGCGGGCGTCCGCATCACCGCGTTCGGCGCGCCGTCCGGCCGCGACCCCCGCCGGTCGAGGCCGAGGTTCTCGATCGAGGTCGGCCAGGCACGACAAGACCTGGTCCGCGTGACGCTGCGCAACGCCTGGACGCTGCTGGGCCCAGGGGCGGAGGTCGAGCGGCTGCGGACGCGCGTCGCCGGGTGCGGGCCGCGCGGAGCCGCGGCGAACATGTCGAAGTGTTGCCAGCGCCGCTCCGGAGCGCCCGGCCGCTTGCCGCGGGTCGAGCGCGTGGCCCATTCCTGATTCGATTCGCAACTGAGGTGACCATGTCCGATCTTTCCCGCCGCGGGTTCGGCCTCGCCGGCGCCGTCCTCGCCCTCGGCATCGCCGCGGCGGCCCCGGCGGCGGCGCACTCCGGCCTGCACGCCTCCGAACCCGCAGACGGCGCCGTGCTCCGCGCCCCGCCGCCGGCCGTCGCGCTCGCCTTCATGGAGCCGGTGCGGGTGACGAGCCTGCGGCTGCTGGACGAGGCGGGGCGCGAGCGGCCGCTGCGCCGAGAGGGCGAGCGCACCGCCGCGACCCGCGAAGTCCGCGCCGCGGTGCAGGGCGCGCTGCCGCCGGGCGCCTACAGGGTCGAGTGGCGCGGCGCCTCGGCCGACGGCCACGTGGGCGGTGGCGCCGTGGGCTTCCGGATCGTCGAACCGGCGCCGCGGTGATCCTCGCCGCCTTGCAGACGGGCGAGGCGGGGTACGCCGGCGCCGCGGTGGCGCTGCGCGCCGCCTACTACGCCGGCAGCCTGGGCGGGGCGGGCCTCGCCTTCTTCGCGCTGCTGTTCGGCGCCCGGCAGGAGGCGGTGGACGCGGCGCGGGTCCGGCGCTGGGCGGCGGGCGCCGCGCTGCTCGGCATCGGCGCCGGCGTCGGTGCGCTGGCGGCGCAGGTAGGGGTGCTGACGGGCGGCGAGACGCTCCTGGACGCCGACATCTGGGGCGTGGCGGTCGCGTCCCGGGCGGGCATTTCCTACGCCCTCGGCGGGGCCGGGCTGCTCCTGGTGGCCCTGCTCGCTTTCGGGCGGCGCTGGGCGGTCCCGGCCGCGCTGGGCGGCCTGCTGGCCTGCGCCAGCTACGCGGCCGTCGGCCACACCACCATGCTCGCGCCGCGGCCGGCGCTCGCGGCCCTGCTGACGGTCCACCTCGCGGTCGTCGCCTTCTGGATCGGCGGCCTGCCGCCGCTCGCCTGGGCTTCGCGCCGGGAGGGGCCCGCCGCGGCGCGGCTGGTGGAGGGTTGGGCCCGCGTCGCCGCCCTGGCCGTGCCGGTGCTGGTCGCGGCCGGGCTGCTCCTCGCTTGGCGCATCCTGGGCGGCGCGCGGCAGCTCTTCGCCTCCTGGTACGGCTGGGCGTTGCTGGCGAAGGTGATGCTCGTCGGCGCCCTGCTCGGCTTCGCCGCCTGGCACCGCTACCGCCTGACGCCGGCGCTGGCCGCCGGGGCGCCTGGGGCGGGGAGTCGGCTTTCCCGCTCCGTCACGGCCGAGGCGGTCGTGGCCTTGCTGGTGCTCTACGCGGTCGCCGAGATGGTCTCGACCTCGCCCGAGGATCTCGCCCACCGTCGTACGGGCTGATCCGGACTTCACGTCTCCAAAGCCCTGATTTCTGCCAGATGTCGCCCTCGCCCGTAGCGGGCGCGCCGCGCCCGTCCTGACCATGCCGGAGGGTGCGTGCGCCCCGCTTAGAGCGGCGTAGGACAAGGACAGAGCAGCGACGGCAACGGCAACGGCAACGGCAACGGCAACGGCAACGGCCAAGAAGCGCGGGTATCCGCTCATAGGCCACCCACCATTTCGCGGGACTTACAAGGCCTCAGTCCGCCATTAGGCAGAAAAATTCGAACGATCGCGCTGAGGAATTCAGCGCAGGGCGTCGTCGCGGTTCTGTGATGTTAAACCACGACGAAATGCCGAATTTGCGCGTTTTCGTCCTTTCGTCAGAAGTTAGCCTTTTCTAGCATCCCACCCGCCCCCCGAACCCCGGAGGGTCCGCCGGCAACCGCAAGTTGTCAGGGACCGCAACGATGACCGGGACTTTTACATGCCTGGGACCACAGTCTCGTTTGTGTCCGGCCTTTGTGCGTTTCCAGACGAGGCGCCTTCCGGCTACGTTCTGGCTGAGTCGGCTTGGGGCGAGGCGGTGCGGGCGCGGGAAGGCATCAGCGAGAGCGACCTCGGCAAGGCCGTCGCCGCCGGCGTCCAGGTGCGGCGCGTCGTGGTCGTCGAGGTGGCCGCCACTGCTGAACTCGCCCCGTTCCTGCTCCTCTCGGACAGGCCGGGCTGGCACCACATCGCGCTCCGCCGGTACGAAGGCCCAAAATCCTGGGGCGACTACCGCATCCTCCGGCGCGTCCTCGCGGGCTTCGGCTACCGCGGCATGCTGCGCGTCGTCCCGCAGGGCCACCCCTTCTTGTCGCGCATCGGCATCGAGTAGTCGCCCCCGCCTGACCGGGGCCGCCCGATGATCCCGGGCGGCGGCCCCATCGTGATGGTCGTCCATGGTGCCGTCGGGCCGGTGCTGGCGGTGACGCCGTGATGGTGGCCGCTCACTCCGCCTCGCCGCAGCCGCGCGACATCGCCGCCGCCCGCCGGGCCGCGATGCTGAAGCGCCTCTTGGGCGAACTCATCGGGGGCCTGGTGGCGCGGGACGGCCTCACGGACGTGGAGGCCAACAGCGACGGATCCGTGTGGGCCGCCCTCCTCGGCAGGCCGAAGGAGCGCGTCGGCTCCATCGCCCCGCAGGACGCGGAGAAGCTCATCTACGCGGTGGCCAAGGCCGCGAAGGAGGAGGTGGGCCGCCACAAGCCCGCCCTCGCCGCGGAGCTGGAGAGCGAGGCCGGCGACGGCACGGTGGTGCTGCGCTTCCAGGGCTTCCTCCCGCCCGTCTCCCGCGGGCCGTGCTTCATCGTCCGCAAGCCGCCCTCCGCCGTCTACGCGCTCGAAGACTACGTGGCGCAGGGGGTGATGCGGCCGGCGCAGCGCGAGCGGCTCGAGCTCGCGGTGGAGCGGCGCGAAAACGTCCTCATCTGCGGCGGCACCGGCGGCGGCAAGACCACCTTGATGAACGCCCTGCTGCGAAGCGTGGCGGCGCTCACCCCCGGGGACCGCGTGCTGTGCAGCGAGCGCACCCGCGAACTCCAGTGCCCGGTGCCGAACGCGGAGTACCTCCGCACCGGCGAGGGCTACACCACGCAGCAAAGCCTGCAGGACATCCTCCGCGCGAACCCCGACCGGATCATGGTCGGAGAGGTGCGCGGCGCGGAGGCGATGGACATGCTCATGGCCTGGAACACGGGCCACGACGGCGGCTTCTGCACGATCCACGCCAAGACATCCGCCCCCACCCCGCGCGCGGCCCTCATCAGGCTTGAGCAAGCCGCGTCGCTGGCCACCTCCATGCCGCTCCACCGGATCATCGGCGAGACGGTGGACCTCGTGGTGTGCATCCAGAAGAGCGCAGCCAATAAGGCGGGGCGGATGGTCTCCCACATCGCCGCCGTGAAGGGGTGGAGCGGCGCCGACTACGACATCCAACTGGAGGCACCGCCTTGACCGAGAGAACCTTTCGCCGCGCTGCGGCCGCGGCGGCGGCCGTGGCGGCGCTCGCGCTGCTGCTGGCGCCGGACGCGGCGCACGCCACCACCAGCGCCGGCCTCCCCTGGAGCTCCGGCATGAACACCCTCAGCACGGAGGCGCGCGGCGGCCTCGCCTTCATCTTCGTGGTGATGGGCTGCGTCGGCGGGCTGACCGAGTACCTCAACAACGGCCAGCTCTCCATGCTGCTGATGATCCTCGGGCGCGCCGGCATGGTGATCGGCGCGCTGGGGGGCATCGTCACCTTCGCCAGCCTCTTCGGCATGACGGCGGCGATCGTCTGACCGTGCGCGACGATGCGGCACAGGGGCGGATCGTCCGCTCCATCAACCAAGCCCTCACCCGGCCGGAGACGGTGGCCGGGGCGGAGAAGAAGCCGCTCGGCTTCGTGGTGGCGGGCGGCGTAATGTTCGCGTTCTTCACCTGGCTCTACCACAGCCCGCCCTCGCTCTTCGCCAGCGCGTTCCTGCTCTTCGTGGGCGTCCCGCAACTGCGCCGCATCGCCAAAGCCGACCCGCAGATGTTCGCGGTGTTCGCCGCCAACTGGTTTCTCCGGGCCTACTACGCGGCCCGCGCCGCGGCCCAAGACGCAGCGAAGGCGTGAGGCGCCGGTGAAGCTCGCATCCTTCATCCCCAAGGGGGCCGGCACCGCCTCGCTCTGCCCCTGGCAGCACGCCATGGGAGGCGAACCCGGCTCGCCCTCCTTCGTCACCGCCGGCGACGGGCGGATCATCGCGGGCTACTACGCGAGCCCGCCCGACGCCGCGTCGTCCTCGCCGGCGGAGCGGGAGGACACGGCCGCGGTGACGAACGCGGCCACCATGAATTTCGGCACCGGCACCGCGTGGTGGAACGACGTGGCGGTGGTGCCGGCCGCCGCCTACCCGGGGCCAGAGCTTTCGCACTTCCCCGACCCGATCTCCCGCATGGTGGACGAGGAGCGCCGCCGACAGTTCATGCTGGAGGGGGCGCATTTCGAGAATGAGCGCGCCTTCGTCGTGTGCTTCACCCCGTCCGCCGCCGCCGCCAGCCGCTTCGGGCAGATGATGTACCGCCGGCGCGGGCGCGATGACGACAACAGCCCGCAGGCTCTCGCGCTGCGCGCCTTCGAGCTCATGCTGCACCGCTTCGAGACCCGCGCCGGCGCCGCGCTCGGCCTGCGCCGGATGGCCTCCTACCGCCACACGGACATCATGGGGCGGGAGCACCGGCGTGACGAGCTGGTGAACTACCTGCACTATTGCCTGACCGGGAAGGCGCTGGAGCTCAACATCCCCGACGCCGCCATGCCGCTTTCCGGCGTGATCGGCGGCGCGGACTTCGAGCCCGGCCACACCCCGATCGTGGGCGACAGCTACGTGGCCTGCGTCGCCATCAACGGCTTCCCCGCGGAGGCGTGGCCCGGGATCCTCGACAGCGTCTCCACCTTGCAACTGCCGGGCGGCTACCGCTTCACGCAGCGCGCCATCCCCCGCGACGAGGTGGAGGCGGTGAAGGACATCGACGCGAAGCGGAAGTTCTGGCGACAGCGGCAGACCCCGTTCTTCGGCACGATCCTCGGACTGGGCGGCGGCTCCACAAACGCCGACGCGGTGAGGATGCACGCGCAGTGCGAAACCTCGCTCGCCCTGTCCAAGAGCAACCACGTCAAGCACCTCTGGTACTCCGCCACGGTGGTGCTGCGCTCGCGCGACCACCGCGAGCTGCACGGCATGGCCAAGGCGGTGGAGCAGGCCGTCGGCCGCTGCGGCTTCGGATCCCAGGTGGAGACGGAGAACGCGCCGGATTGCTTCCTCGGGACGCTCCCCGGGAACGTGGTCAACAACGTGCGCAAGCCGATGATCCACACCTTCAACGCCGCGGACCTCGCCCCGTCCTCCGGCGTCTGGACCGGCTCGCCCGTCAACCCGAACCCGCTCTACCCGCCCGGCTCGCCCGCGCTCATGCACGCGAGCACGGAGGGAGGGATCCCCTTCCGGTGGAACAACTGCGTCGGGGACAACGGCAACTTCGGGTTCTTCGGCCCTCCGGGCAGCGGCAAGACGACGCTCCTCAACGTCGCCTGCAAGCAGTTCCTCCGCTACCGCGGGGCCCGGGTGCGCTCCATCGACTTCAAGAGGGGCATGAAGGCGTCGTGCCTCGCCACCGGCGGGGCCTACCACGAGCTCGGCGCCGACCACAGCCCGGCGTTCTGCCCGTTCGAGCACCTGAAGACGGGCGCCGACCGGGCGCGGGCCCAGGAGTGGGCGGAAACCGTCTTCCACCTCCAGCACGGCAAGTCGCCTTCCCCCGACCAGCGCGCGGCCATCCACGGGATGGTCGAGATGCTGAAAACGGAGCCCGTCCGCTCCATCACCAACGCGCTCATGTTTTGCCACGACGCGGAGGTGGCGGCGGCCCTCGAGTTCTACGCCCTGGAGACGGGCCCCGGCGGGCGCCTGTTCGACGCGGAGAGCAGCGACGCGGCGGACACCCACTGGGACGCCTACGACATCACCGACATCCTCGGCTCCGGCGACAAGATCCTGCTCCCGGCCCTCATGTGCCTGGAGGACAGGTTCGACCGGATCGAGGACGGCCGCCCCATCCTCGAGACGATAGACGAGGCTTGGGCAGCCGTGGCGCACCCGCGCTGGCGCCCCCGGATCCGCCAGCGGTGGAAGACGAAGCGCAGCAAGGTGGTGTCCATCGGGATCGCCACGCAGAACCTCGCGGACATCGTCAACCGCGAGGCCGGCGACGGCGGGCTCCTCTCCATCCTGCTCGAGAGCGTGCCGACGCGCATCTACGGCGCGAACCCGGAAGCCCAGCTGGGCGGCACCGACGACGAGAAGGGCCCGGCCGATTTCTACAAGGCGTTCGGCGTCCGCCGGCAGGGCCGCGAGGTGATCCGCACGCTCGAGAAGGCCCGGGAATACTTCATCACCAGCCCGGAGGGGCGCCGCGCCGTCAACTTCGGCTTCGGGCCAGCCGCGCTCGCCTTCGCCGCCGCCACCGGCGAGGAGGAGGTGCGCCGCGTCGATGAGTACGTGGCCCGCTACGGCGACGACTGGAAGTGGCGTTGGCTCGAGAGGAAGGGGGTTGACCATGCGGCGCTTCTTCGCGGTTAGCCTCACCGCGGCGCTGGCGTGCACGCCGGTTTCGCCGCCGCGCCCGGCCCGTGCGCAGCTCGCCACCGTCTGCGTCAACTGCGCGGACAGGATCCAACAGCTCATCGGCCACGCGAAGGATCTGGAGCACCTCGCGGAGACGATCACCATGCGCGTGAACCAAGCGCAGATGCTCCAGAACCAGATCACCAACATGATCTCGCTCCCGGGCGCGATCTGGCACCAGATCGAAGGCAACTTCACCGCGACGCAAAACCTGTTCAGCCAGGGCATGCACCTGCGGAACAGCATCGGCTTCGCCAGCTCTCAGCTCAACAGCTACCGGGGTCTGCTCGGTCAGGTCATCAACATGAAGGACCAGTACGGCCGCTGGAGCGAGCAGGCCAACGACAACGTGGCCGCGTCCCTCCGCGGCTTCGGCCTCATGCGCGACCAGATGGCCGGCGACCGCGCCGTGGTGGACGTGATCCGCGCCCGCTCCTCCGGGGCGGAGGGCATGAAGCAGGCCCTGCAGGCGAACGTCGAAATGGGCGGCGCGATGGTGAACGAGCTGCACCGGCTCCGCGAGATCGCGCTGGAGGACGCCCGCCAGCACGCCAACGCCTTGGCCATTGAGGCGGAGCGCCGCGCCACCGAGGAGGCGTCGGACACGCAGTTCTACGGCACCCCGCCCCAGCCCGAAGCCGGCAACAAGAGGTATTGAGAATGCTCGCCAAGGTCATCGTGGTGGTGCTCGCGCTCGCCGGCGTCGGCGGGATCGGCGGCGGATCGGCCTACGTCGCCTACCGCCAGGGCGTGGAGGACGCGCGCGGGCTCTGTGTCCTCACCGCGTCCGAGATGGCGGCGCAGGTGGCTGCCGCCATGCCGAAGCCCGAGGGCAACGGCGATTTCTTCCGCGGCCCGCAGCAGCCCACCCGCGGCAACCGGCGCTATTGACGTGGAGCGGATCCGCCCGGCGCCGCTCTGGACCGTCCTCGCCCTCTACGCGGCCTCCGTGGCGCTCGCCGCGGCCCCGGCGCACGCGCAGGTGGTGGCGGGGATGGTCAACAGCATCCCCGACGCCTTCCAGAACGCCAGCGCCATGGAGCCGGCGCTCCGGACGGTGGCGCTCCAGCTCTTCGGCTTCCTGGTGGTGATGGAGCTCGCCTTCGCGCTCGGCATGCTCTGGATGGACGGGCAGGCCAGCACGCCCAACATCCTCGCGCTCTTCGTCAAGCAGGGCGTGCTCATCGGCCTGTTCGCCCTGTTCATCGAAGCGGGCCCTACGATCTGCCGCGAGATCTTCTTGTGGATGGTCCGCAATGCCAACGCGGCCGTCGCCGCCATGGGCGGCAGCGTGAACATGAGCCCCGGCGACATCATCGGCATCGGGGCGAACATGGTGCAGGTGATCTGGGACTCCATGAGCTGGAGCCCGAAGTCGCTGGTGCTCCTGCTCTGCGGCGCCATCGTCATCTGGACCTTCGCGGAGATCGTGGGGGAGATCATCCTCGTGACGATCCGCGGCTACCTGTTCGCCGCGTGGTCCGCCTTGATGATGGGCTTCGGCGGCAGCGCCTTCACCCGCGAAATCGCCATCGGCCAGCTCCGCCTCGCCTTCGCCATCGGCACGCAGCGGTTCATCCTCCAGTGCATCGTCGGCGTCGGAGAGATGCTGATGAACGGGTGGGCCGCGCAGATGCGCGCCGGCGCCATCGACTACCCGAAGTGCATCGGCATGGTGGCGGTGTCGCTGGTGCTCTGGCGGCTCGCCAAGACGCTGCCCAGCGAGGCCCACAGCCTCATCACCGGCGCCGCCACCGGCATGACGCGCGCCAGCCTCGCCGGCGCCGTGCGCGACGGGATTATGTCCGCCGCCAAGGCCGGAGTGGGCACCGCCGCGATGGGCGGCGGGATCGGCGCGGCCTTCGACCAGGCCAAGGCGCAGCTCGAGGCCACCTCCGGCAAGGGCGGCTCCGGCGGCGGCTCCAGCTACCCGGGCAGCAGCTTGGGCGGGCAGATCGCCAACGGCGCGAAGCTCGCCGCCATGACGGCGCGGAACATGGGCGAAGCCTACGCCTCCGACGTGGGCCGCCGCCTGTCCGGCGCCCCGGGCGCCTCCGCCGGCTTCCTCGGCGCCCGCATAGCCCGCCATTCCGGCGGTGCCGCCGCCTCCACCCGCGGCGACACCGCGGCGAGGAACGCCGCGCGCGCCGCCGAACCCGCCTACGACCCGTGAGGACGCGATGAAGCGCGACAGCACCATTCCCGCGGACGGCAGCGGCGACCCGAAGCCCCCCGGCGGCACCGGCGCGTGGGACTCCATCGTGGAGATGTCCCAGGCCAACAACCGCCGCGGCTTCATCGCCCTCATGGGCGGGATGGCCTTCGGCGCGGTGGGGGCCGGGGCGACGCTCTACCGCGTGGTGGTGCCGGGCCCGGCGCCGTTGCTGGCGGAGATGTGCCGCGGGGACGTGCTCGCGGTGCGCTCCCTCGACATGCCGGCCGGGCGCCCGGCACTCGAGGACATCGCGGAGGACTTGAAAGCGTGGGTCCGCGGCGCCCGTGAAGTCTCCTTCGATCGGGACTTCACCATCCGGCAGGCCCAGCGGACCTACAACATGACCCGCGGCGGCTCCCAGGCGGAGGTGGACCTCCAGGACCACCACCGCCGGCTCGATCCCGTGGGCACGGCCAAGACCAAGAGTGTCAGGGTGGAGCGGCAGACCGCCATGGCGGAGGGCGGCCGGGCGGACTCCAACGCTTGGCTGCTCGAGTGGCGCGAGCTGCACAAGGGCCGCGACGGGGTGCTCGTCTCGAGCACCGACTGGCGGTGCCGCACCACCTTCGTGCTCAACCCGCCGACTACCCGCGACGCGCTCGAGAAGAGCCCGCACGGCGTCTATGTGGAATCCTACCATTGGGAAGCCGTGCCCAGCCGCAACGCGCCCGCGCGCCCTGGCACGCAGGCCAACCGCGGGGGGAACGGTTGATGCGCCGCCCCGGGCTCTGCGCCGGCGCGTCCGCGCTGGCCCTCGCCCTCGTCTTTCCGGCCGGCGCGCAGGACGTGCCCGCCCTGCCCGGGGGCGCGACCACGACCACGACGGCCGCCGCCGGCGCGCAGGGCAACGGCGCCCCGCCGCAGGCCGCGATCCCCGGCACCATGCCCCCCGCTCTGCCCGCCATGTCGCCCGGCGCCCGGCTGGCGGCCCGCGCGGCGCGCGCGCTCGGCATGTCGTCGCGCTGGCGCTCGCGGAGCTGCGGCACCGCCATGGGCGCCGACGGCGTGCTGGAGGTGCAGCACGGCGCGTGCGAGCCCGTGCTGGTGTGCTCGCCCTTCCGGTGGTGCGTGGTGGCGCTCGAGCCCGGCGAGGGCCCGACCGACCTTCCCGACATCGGTGATCCGCGCTGGCAGTACCAGCTCCGGTGGGCCGTGGAGGGCATGCGCCGCGTCATGCACATCCGCTTCCGCCCGACCGACGCGGGGCTGGATTCCAACTTCGTCCTCAACACCAACCAGCGGTCCATCACGCTGCGGCTGCAATCGACGCAGCGCAGCTACATGCCGTTCCTGAAGCTGGGAAACCCCAACTTCGTGGCCCGGCAGCAATGGGCCCGCGCCGCGGCGCTGGAGTCCGTCGCCGGGGTGCGCGCGGGCGGGGGCGCGGCGTGCGACGGCATGCCCACCGTGCCCCCATCCGCCTACGCGATCGACGCGCCGCGCCGCTCCAGGCCGTGGGCCCCGGTGCAGGTTTACGGCGTCACGACCGCCAACGGCGCGCGCACCTGCATCGAGTTCCCGGCTGACATCGGGAGCGTCGATTTCCCCACGCTGGTGGTGCGCGACGCCGGAGGTGTCCACCAGCTCGTCACCTCCCGGCTCATCGGCCGGCGCATGGAGGTGGATGCGCTGGTCAACAGCATGGAGCTCGTGACCGGCGTGGGCCGGTCGCAGGTGTCCGTGTCCATCGCCCGGAAGGAATACCGTTGATGCGGCGCCAGCTGCTCGCCCTCGCCCTGCTCGCGCCCGCCGCGGCGGGGTGCGCCTCCCTCGGCGGCGGGCCGGAGATGCCCGGGAGCTTCGTGGCGGAGGGGATCGCGCCGGCCGACGCGCCGGCCATTTCCTCCACCGTCGCCTCTTTCGTCACCATGCGGGCCCCGCCGGGCCCGATCGCCCTGGACGCGCCGGAAGGCGACCCGGCGGACCTCGCGGAGAAGGTGGCCGCGGACCTCCGCGCTGCCGGGCACGCCGTCTCGCCCTCCGGCCGCAACCGCCTCTCCTACCGGGTGGAGGAGCACGCGCGCGGCGCCTACCTGGTGCGGATCGCGCTGGACGGCGAACGCGCCGCACGCATCCTCGCGCGCGGCCACGGCGGCAGGCTGGAGCCGGCCACCCCCTACACCGTCACGCTCGCGGAGGCGAAGTGATGGCGCCCGATCCGCAGCGCCTCGCCGCCGTCCCGGGCCGCCCCTCCCCCAAGCGGCTCGGGAAGCTGCCCATCTACATCGGCATCGGCGTCGTCACCGTCGTGGGCCTCGTCCCGCTCGGCTTCGTCATGCGCGAGATCATCCGCGACGCCCAGGTGAGCAGCGCCACCCGCCTGGACGCCGGCCCGGCCAGCCCAGGCGACGCCATCGCGGCGGAAGCCACCGGCTTCACCGCGGCGGAGGGCCCGCCTTTCATCGAGGCCGCGGCGAGCACGCCGGGGCCCGACACCAACCAGCGCAACACCGCCGCCGCCGGCGCCGGCTCCTCGCCGCAGCAGCCGCCGGACGTGCATGCTCAGGCCCGCCTGCGTGCATGGGAGAACTATTACCAGCAGCTCGCCCAGCTCCAGGACGATAGGCGCCGCGGCGCCGTGGAGGCGATGCGCGCCGATACCGCAGCCCTCGCCGCGCAGCGCCAGGGGCAGACCGGCGGCGGCGGGCAGCAGCAGGGCCAGCAACGGCCGGGCCAGCCCGGGCAGGCCGGGCAAGCCGGCCCGGGGCAGGAGACGCGGCCGGGCGATCTCTACCAGGGCCCGGTGAACGCCGCGGGCCTCTACCTTTCCACCTCGCCCATCCCGGCGCAGTCGCCATACGAGCTGAAGGGCGGCATCTCCCGCATCCCCTTCCGGCTCGATCAGGACATCTCCAGCGACGCGCAGGGGCAGTTCACCGCGACCGTGACCAAGCACGTCATGGATGAGATCAGCCCGGGGCGCGACCTCATCCTGATACCGCAAGGCGCCACGCTGCGCGGCGTCTACGAGGACCAGTTGGGCTACGGCAGCGAGCGCCTGCCCATCGCCATCACGTCGATCACCTACCCGGCCACCGGCAACCCGGCCTGCCCCGGCCGCGAGGAAATGCCGATCGGCTCCATGCCCGGCGCGGACGGTTCCGGGCGTTACGGCCTCCGCGACAAGGTGGACCGCCACTATGGGCGGCTCATCCTCAACGCAGCGATCATCGCGGCCGGGGGCGCGGCCACGCAGCTCGCGCAGCCCCGGGGCGGCAGCCGCGGCGGCTTCGACGTGGGCTCCATCCTCGCCGGGCAGGCCGCGCTCACTACGCAGCAGATCCTCGGGCAGACGGTGCAACGCGACCTCAACGTGAAGCCCACCTTCGAGGCGCGCGCGGGCCTGCCGGGCACGCTCCAGCTCACCAAGACGATCGGCTTCGACGCGCCGTGGATCCCGGGCCGCGGGTTCTGCGGCGCCGAACCCGGGGCGGTGATCCGGTGAACGGCGCGGCCCTTCCCGGCGCCGACGCCGCCGGCCCTCCCCCGCGCTCCGCCGGCCGCAAGCTGGCGGGGCTGCTCGCCACCACCGCGCTCACGGTGCTGGCCGTGAGCGTGCCGATCACCCAATGGATGGCGGGCCGGCTCGGGCACCACTCGAAGCTGGGGGAGCCGTGGTTCGACGGGTGGTACGCGCCCTGGAGCTGGATCCAGTGGCGCATGGCGGGCTGGCCCACGCCTGGCGCCGCCCGCACCTACGAGCTCCTGGACGGCGGCTTGATGATGGCCGTGTGCGCCCTCCCCATGCTCGCGGGGTGGGCGCTCTCGCAGAAGAAGAACAAGCCGCGGAAGCACGAGGGCGTGCATGGCACCGCCCGCCTCGCGCAGCGCGCCGACCTTGAGGCCGCGCGCCTGCTCCCGGCGCGGGCCGGGATCCTCTCCCGCCGGCAGCCGGAGGTGGCGGGCTGGTATCTGGCCGCCCACGAGGAGAAGGACGGCAGCTTGACCTACATCCGGCACGATGGGCCGGACCACTTGGGGGTGTTCGGCCCCCCTCGCTGCGGCAAGACCGCGGGCCCCGTGGTGATGAATTGCCTGTCCGGCGAGGCGGAATCGCTGGTGGTGTTCGACACCAAGGGCAGCATCTACCGCGACACCGCCGGCTGGCGGAAGAGCGCGGGCCAGAAGGTGCTCCGCTGGGATCTCATGGCGACCGAGAATCGCGTGCGGTGGAACCCGCTGCGCGAGGTGCGCCTTGGCACGATCCACGAGTATTCGGACGCCGCCACCATCATTGAGCACGTCGCGGACCCGTCCGGCGAGGGCCTGGACGGCGGGCGCGATCACTTCCCGCCGGTGGCGGCGGAGTTCCTCTCCGGCCTCACCCTCTTCGTGCTCTACGAACGCCGCGCCCGCGGCGAGTGGGCCTGCTTGGCGGACGTGCTCCGCGCGCTGGCGGACCCCGACCGCGAGCCGGTGAAGCTCTATAAGGCGATGGCGGAGAACCGCTGCGGGCCCGGCGGCGCGCGCCACGAGGAGATCGCCTCCGCCGGCGCCGCGCAGTTGAAGCGGCCGGACAAGGAGCGCGGCTCCGTCCACTCCACCGCCGGCCGGATGCTGCGGCTCTTCCGCGATCCGATCGTGGCGCGGAACACGGCCGCTTCGGACTTCTCCATCGCGGACATCATGGACGCGGAGGATCCCGTGTCCCTCTACGTGATCCCGCGCGAGGAGCACCGGCTGCGGCTGCGCCCGCTCACCCGCCTGTTCGTCAGCTTGATGGGCGGGCGGCTGGCCAGCGTGGAAACCGTGAAGGGCAGCAACCGCCCCCACCGCCACAGCCTGCGGTTCATCTACGACGAGTTCCCGGCCGATGGCGCGCAGGAATACTTCGTCTCCTTCATGGCCCGGTGCCCGGAGTACGGCATTCGCGTGATGGTGCTGGCGCAGGATTACCAGCAGATCACCAAGGAATACGGGCCGAACGAAACCGTCACCGGCGTCTGCACCATCAAGCTCGGTTACACGCCCGCCAACGGGAAGACGGCGGAGTGGATGTCGGAGTGGAGCGGCCGGGAGACGCGCATCACGGAGGACGTGTCGGAGAGCGGCAGCACCGGCGACGCGAAGCGCGGCTTCAACCGCGCATACCACACCGTCTCGCGCCAGCTCCTCACGCCCGACGAAGTGGAGCGCATCCCCACCCCGCAGAAGGACGGCGCGGGCCGGATTGTCTCGCCCGGCAAGGTGCTCATCAAGGTGGCGGGCATGCAGACCGCGCTCGAGACGCAGGCTTGCTACTTCTTCGATCCGGCCTTCAGCGCGCGCGCCGCGATCCCGGCGCCGCCGACAGACACCATGCGGAGGGCAGCATGAGCATGAAGAGCTGGTGGTTGCGCGGCACCGTCGCGCTGGCGGCTGCGGCCGGCGTGGCGGCGGCGGCGGGGGTGCGCGTCAACTGGACGCCAAGCCTGCCGGTGGGCCTCTACGCCAAGCGTGAGGCGCCGGAGGGCGCGACGCCGCGCCGTGGCGTCATCGTGGAGGCGTGCCTGCCCCCCGGCGCCGCGGCCTTCGCCCTGAAGCGCGGCTACGTGGGCCCCGGCCCCTGCCCCAGCGGCACCATGCCCTTGCTGAAGCCGGCCGCGGCCGTGCACGGCGACACCGTGGACATCGCGGAGGACGGCGTGCGGGTGAACGGCACGATGGTGGCGGGGCCGGGGCTCGAGCAGGACAGCCAGGGCCGCCCGCTGCCGCCGCTGGTGCCCGGAACCTACGCGGTGGTGCCGGGCACCGTCTGGATCCTGTCCGACCACGACCCGCGCAGTTTCGACAGCCGCTATTTCGGGCCGGTGCCGGTGGAGTCCGTCCGCGCCTCCGCGCGCCCGCTCCTGACCTTCGGCGGAGGTTGAACCATGGGGATGTTCGGCAGGCTGGTGGGGTGGTTCCAGGACCGCGGCGGGGTGCCGCCGATGGCGCCGGCGCAAGGGGCGTCGGACCCGGTGCGCGCCATGGGCGCTGCGGCGCCCATGGCGTGCGGCAACCACGCGGAGGCGGAGCGGTTCGATCCGCGCGACGACGACAAGTGGCCCCTCCCCTCGCGCCAGAATCTCCAGCGCGCGGAGATCGATTTCAAGGGGAAGCTCCTGGACGCGCGAATGGAGCATCGCCACGCCGGCATGCTCATGTCCGAGGAGCAGCGGGGCGCCATGCGCGAGATGGTGGAGCGCGACCCCGACATCGCGCCGGAGGACAAGAAGGATCTCGTCGCCCAGCTCTACCGCCATGCGCCGCCCCAGCAACCGGCACTTGAGCGGGAGCGGGTGGAACTGGAAGGGGTTTCCGCCCGCGTCGCCGCGCTGCACGCCGCCCTATCCGAAGGCGACCGCTTGTATGGGGATGCCGACAAGGCGGAGGCCGCGTTGATGGCCCTCCACGAAGATCGGGAGCTGCGCGAGGCGCTCGAGGCCCGGGGCATGACGCTTGGCGACGGGGGCGACTTCACGGGCGGTTCCTACGCCGACATGGCGGATCGGATGACGCTCAACTTCATGGAGCGCGCCGCTTCGGACGCGGCGCGCGGCGTGATCCGCGAAGAGGCGGAGGCGGAGGCGGAATACCTGGAGGCGGTGGACGATCGGGACGGCTGGCGCCACCCGGTAAGCGAGGCGACCAGGGATGCGCCCACCCCCATCATCGACGCTATCGTTCAGCGGGGCCTGGAGCGCCGGATCGCCGCGGTGCCGGAGCTCCCCACGGCGGAGCTCCTGTCCCAAGCGAACGCCTTCAGGGCGGAGGCCGCAGTGGAGGGCGGATGGGACAACTACTCCACGGCGGAGAGCCTGCGCAGCGCCGCCGACCGCTACCAGCTCGCCGCCGCGGTGCGCGATCCGGAGGCGCCGCAAGCCCCCGTCGCCCAGGCGCGCGAGGCCATCACCCTCCGGCTGCACGACAGGGCGGCGGACGTGCGGGACGATCAGGACGTGGGGGAGGCCACCCGCTTCGCGCGCATGGCCGCCGACCACGCCCTTGGCGAGATCGGCCGCGAGGAGATGGCCGCGGTGGTCGATGAGCTGGAGGCGACGGGGCGGCTCCACCAGGAAACCGCCACGGAGTTGAAGACGTGGCACCTCGAGCGTCAGGCGGAGCGCGACGAAGACGAGCACGAGCTGTGATCGATCTCCCGGCCATCTACCACGAGCTCCGCGAGGCGGTGCATCCGGAAACCATGGGCCGAGTGGTGCGCGTGGAGAGCGGCGGGCACGTCTTCGCGGTGAACGTGAACCGCCGGCCGGGGCAGTCCGCCCCGCCGGCGATCCGGCAGCCGCGGACCCTGGACGAAGCGGTCGCGCTCGCGCTGCACTGGATCGGGCAGGGCCATACCGTGGACATCGGCTTGGGGCAGGTGAACAGCATCCACTTCGCCACCATGGGCCTCACGGTGCGCCAGCTCTTCGATCCCCGCACCAACCTCCGCGCCTCCGCCTCCGTGCTGCAAGCCTGCTACGCCCGCGCCCGGCGAGCCGGCCTGGAGCACGGCGGCCGCGAGGCGATGACGGCCATGTTGTCGTGTTATAACACCGGCGACATGCAACGCGGAATCCAGAACGGCTATGTATCCAGATACGGGATGGTGCCCGCGCTCGCGCAGCCGATCCCGGCGCAGGCCCGGGTGTCCCGTCCGCGGGTGGTGGACCCGCGGGAGGCCGTCGCGGTGGCGCCGCCGGAGTGGCACGCCGCAGTGGCCATGACTACAGGAGGGTTGCCATGAAGCGCCTGTTGCTCCGCCTGCCTGCTCCCGTCGCGGCCCCGTTCATCGCGCTGGCCGTGCTCATCGGCGGGCTGCTCACCGCGCTGGCGGTGCTGGTGACGGTCGCCGCCGGCGCGGTGGCGTTTTTCGCGTTCTTCGCCACCGGCTTCAACCTCATCGGCTACTTCCTGCTTGGCGACGCGAACGCGCTGCGGGCCGCCGCCATCACCGGCGCCGCTTTCGTGGCCGCCTTCAGCCTGCCGGTGATGCTGGGTTCGCGCGTGTCCCGGGCCTTCCGCCTCGCCCGCAACGCCACGCACCCCAACACGCGCTCCGCCATCCGCCTCGAGTTCACCCGGTGAGCGCCGTGCGGCGTCGCCCGAGACGGCGCACCCAAGATCGCTGCTGTGCGGCCGATGGACAAGCGTGGAAGGGCACGCGCCAGGGCTGGCGGAAGGTGAAGCCCCGGCCCGCCCCGAAATCCTCGTAGCGTTAGAGCTCGAGGCCCTGCCCGGGGCGCTCCCGGCCTGGCGGCCGCCTCGGGAGCTCGCGAGCTTCCAGCAGTTCCTCCACCGCCTCGCGCACGGCCTCGAGGCCGCGGGCGACGCGCCAATCGTTCCAATCGGTGCCCTTGTCCGCCGCGGTGCGCTCCTCGATCTCCGGCGGCAGCAGCACCGTGGCGCCGACCTCATCGGCCACAGCCACCGCTTTCGTCAGCCCCTCGTTGGCCTGCTTGCGGTGCCCTTCGCGGAGCGGCAGGTGCGCGTCGTTGTCCGCCGCCACCATGAACTCCGCATCGGGGTGAAGCTCGCGATAAGCCTTTGCCACCGGCAGCAGGTTGCCGCTGTCCAGGCACATCACGGTGGCGATCCCGGTGGCCTTGTGGAAGCTTTTGGCGGCGGCGAGGCCCTCCGCGAACGCGACGGGCTTCCCATCTTCGATCTCCCCTAAGACGCAGTGCGCGCCGATTTTCACCGCGCCGAACACAGGGCGCTTGGACCCGTCCGCGCCGATCGTCTGCGCGTTCACCACCGGCCCGCCGGGCCGCAGGCGGAGCGGCACCACCAGCGCGCCTTCCGGCACCGGCTGGATGCCCCGTGGGCCCAACGCCATCCCGGCCGGCGCCACGCGCAGCCCCGCGGCGTCGATCCCCTTCGCCACCACGTAGGGGTGGAACAGGCCCGCCGGCTTGCTGGCCGCCCACAGCCTCCGCGCGTCGCGCGCGCCCACCTCCCGCCGACGCTCGTCCTCGCGCTCCCGCTCCGCAGCCTTCGTTGCCTGCTTTGCGGCGATGCGCGCCGCTTCCTCCGGCGAGAGGGGCGCATACTCGCCGCCAGCCTTCCACGTCCGCGTGGCGCCCGTGGAGTGGTCCCACATGGCGCCGGCCGGCACGACGCCGGCAAAGTGCGCCCGGTAGGCCCCGCGCTTCTCGTGCCCCTTGTCTTTCTTCATGTGGACATAGTGCCGCTGCCCGTCGAGCCGGATCCCGCCCTTGATGCGCGCCACGTCGATGCCGAAGCGGTCAAGCTCAACGCGGAGTTGCTCCGTCGCTTCCTGCTCCGTGATCTTCAGCCGCTTGGCCGGAAGCGAGGGGTTCGGAGCAACCATCCGCACCACCGACGGAACCGGGGCGGATGCCGGCTGCCGTTGGACAGGCAGCAGATCATTGAAGGCGGGCGCCACCGAAACTGGGACAGGAGGCGGACAGATGGCGGCGAGCTTGGCCATGATCGGGGCCCGCGCCTTCATGGCCGTCTCGAGGCGCGCGCCGAGTTGGCCCAGCAGTTCCGCCGCCTTCCCCTCCTCGATCGACCGCCGGAGGGTGGAGATCGCCTGCCCGGCCGCTTCCCGGGCCTCTTGCAGCCGCAGCACCCGCTGGAGCGTTTTCGCGCTCCGCTCCGTCTCCACCGCCACCGCGGCGAGCATGTCCGACGCCAGCTCCTTCAGAGGCGCTTTCGACAGATTGCGGGCCACGTTCGCCCAGCACGCCTCTTCGGTGATCTCCCCCGCCACGCCTTGCGGCCTGCGAGACGAAACCTCGAGCATCTCCGCGCCGCGGGAGCCGATCAGGAAGTGCTCCACGCGGTGGCGCGACGCCTGGACGTAGGCCTTGAACGCCTGCACCGCGGCGGACCCCGCGGGCATGGCGCTTATGTGCTCGTCGCTGGTGACGCCCTGCGCGGAATCGATGGTAAGGCAGTAGCCCAGCCCCAGCAGCATCCGACCGGTGCCGCGGTCGCGCAGCGCGTCCCACGACACGAAGGCCGCCTTCCCCGCCTCCGTCTCGAGGCGCAGCCCGCCGGAGCGTGGATCCTTCAGCACCTCGAGCACCCGCAGCACGGTGCCGTTGTCGCCCACGTGCGCGCTCTTCGGTTTGCCGTTCACCGCGAAGACGCCGCGCGTCTGCCTGTAGAGCCGCACCTTGTCGCCGGCCGCCACCGGGAAGGCCGACAGATTGCCGGCGCCATCCGACGCCAGGACGCCCAGCTCCTCCTGCGACACCGAGCCGCGGTCCTGCAGCCGCGCCCGGATCTCCCGCCCGATGTTCAGCGCGTCCGCGTTGGTGGGGGCTGTGACGGTGACGGTGTAGGAAAGATCATCCTTATTCACCTCCACCCTCTCGAGGTAGAGCGCCGCCACCCGCTCCACACACGCGCCGTAGCCGCCCGGCACCAGCTCCGCGCTCCGGTCCTCCCGCAGCGCGTTGACGGCGCAGGCGGTGTCCTCTTCTGTCCCCTTGCGGAAGAGCCCGGCGATCTCCTGCCCGCGCTCCGTGCGCTGCCGCACGGTGGAGAGGATCTCCGGAATGGCCTTGTCGCCCATCGCCCGGCGGAGGAGTTCGATCACCGGGCCGGCTTCGATGCTCTGGCACTGGCGATCGTCGCCGGTCATGTAGAGCTGGAAACCGATCCTCTCGCGCAGCCGCAGCAGGTGGAGGAGCTGGCGCGTGCCGATCTGCGAGAGCTCGTCGAGCACCACCACGCTGTCCGCGGTAAGCTTCGTGCGCCCGGCCTGCACGCCCTCGAGGAAGGGCTGGAAGGCCCGGCAGCGGAAGTGGTCGATCCCCGCCTCGTGCAGCGCGCGGGCCTGCCGCCACGCCTGCGCCGTGCCCCACACCTCCCGGCCCTGCGCCTTCGCCGCGGCCACCAGGGGCGGCAGGATGCGCGATGTCTTGCCCACGCCGGCGACGCCGATGAAGACACCGAGCGCGCCCCCTCGCCCCACCTCATCGATCAGCGCGCGCTGGCGCTCGCCGTGTTCGCTGTCGTAGGCGAGCCCGGTGGACTCCACCGCCGCCTGGATCCGCTCCGGCGTGAGCGCCCGCGAGGTGTCGCGCGCCGCCGCGGCGGCCAGCCGGACCACCTCTTCCTCTTGGTCCCGGTGAAGCTCCGTGGTGATCTTCACCCGGCCCTCGCCGGCGTCGCGGCACAGGAGCTTGGTTTCCTTCCCGTCCTGCTCCACCCCGCGTTTCACCATCGCCCGGGTGATGTCGGGGATATCGCCGGCGTCCGTCATGCCGCCGGCCGCGATCATCCCGCGCGCCGCGCACAGCCGCGCGTCGGAGCCCATCACCACCGCCCGCTTGCCGATCTCGCCGGAGAACTCCCGCCGGGTGACGCCGAAGCCGTGTTCCATGCGCGCGTCGCGTGTCCAGAGGGGGTTCGCCGGGCCGTAGGAGATCGCGGAGCGGTGCCGCCAGCGCAGCCGCTCCATCTGGACCTTCCACGCCTCCGCGTCCGCGAGATCGTCCCCCTTACCCTGCCGACCGGCCTGCGCGCGGCCCTTCAGCATCGCCACTTTGCGATCCGCGTCGAGCTTGTCCCAATCCAGGCCGTGCTCGCGCGCCATCTCCCTGGCCGAGGCCTCCGCGCCCTTCGTGCGCTTGGAGAACTCCTCGCAGACGTGCTCCGGGATGCAAGGCAAGGTGAGCAGCTTCGTGCGCCCGTCCAGCGCCGTGGCGACGCCGATGGCCTCGAGCTCCGCCGCCAGGAAGGATTGCCCCACCGCGCCGAACTCGTGGATCCGCCCGGCGAGCCGGTCGCGATTGACCGACACGAGCCGGCCGCTTTCCGTCCACATCAGGTTCAGCACGATGTTGTGGAAGTGGATTTGCGGATCGCCGCGCATCAGCCCGTCGCGCAGCACCTCCACGAGCTCCGTGTCCACCACGCCGGTGGCGGGATCCGGCCGGGTGATCGCCAGCGTGGGCCGCGAGGTGAAGTGCGGGACGGTGATGGTGGCGAGGTGCCCCCGCTCCTCCCCGCTCTTGTGCCCCTTACCGAACCCGGCCTTGGCGATCTCCTTTTCGATGTAGGCCAGGAACTTTAGGTTCGCGGTGACGCACGCCTGGAGGATCGAGTTGCGCTCCGCGTCCGTTTCCGCCGCCATCCAGGCGACGGAAACCGCCTTAGGCACGCTGAAGCAGAAATCCATGTAGGAGATGCGCTGCCGGGCCTCGCCGCCCTCCGCGGCCGCGTAGCTCCGGATCGCCCGCTGGTGGGCCTCGATCTCCTCGCCCTGCGCGGTGCGCCCGCCCAGGACGTTGGCCAGCTCCTCCGGCTTCACCAGGGCGCCGGCCTCGAGCCCCAGCGCCGCGGCGAGTTCCGGCCGCAGGTCCGCCCGCACGGTGGGCACGCTGCCCATGCCCAACGCGACGGCCTGCGCCGTCTGGAGGCCGGTGCCGCCCAGGTAGTAGGCCGCCAGGGAGAGTTGCTCGTTGGACAGTGTGCGCTGGAGCAGGTGCGAGGCCATGGCCGCCGCCGCGGCCTGCCCGCCCATCACGCCCGTGCGGTAGGTCATCATGGCCGGGGGGGCGTCTCCATCTCCGGCACCTCGATCTCCGGCCGCGGCCCGGCGCCCCCGCCGGAGGCGAGCTGCGCGGCCTGGATGGCGATGTCCTCCGCCAGCGCCGGCCAGCGTTCCACGCCCTCCGCCAATACCGCGAGGTGCCCGGTGTGCTTGCCGAGCTCATCCAGCATGCCCTGGAGGGTGCGGGACAGCTTGCCGCCGTCCTCCTTGTTCGCGGCGGTGGCCAGCCGGTTCACGGCTTCGCTGAGGGAGGCCACGGGGGCAGTGAGGCCGTTCACGGCCTGGACCACGTGGGCCGCCACCACCTCGAGGCTGGTGATGCGCTCGCCCTGACGTTTGAGCTCCGCCAACACCAGGTCGGCCTTGCGGTTGAGTTCCTCCAGCCGATCGTCGTCCGGCATCCGACCGTTCTGCCCTTCGCCCGATGACCCCGTGAGGGGTCACTTGGTCTGTAGCACTTCCTTCCGCTCCGCAGCCACGCAAAGGACCGGACAAACACGGGACTGTTAAAGGATAAAGAGCGGATGGAAGAAGGACAGAGGCGGGACAGTTGCGGTAGGATGCAGCTCTGAGGCCGTCCCGTTTCCGTTTGCCGGAGCTGGCTTCGCGCATCACAGAATGCGGGCACCGCCGGACAGAGGCGGGACGGACACGGGGCAGAGGCAGGATGGCGACGCTGGATGAGATCCTCGAGGCGATACCAAGACCGACCGAGGAGCCGCGTCCCGGGGCACATTCCCAGGTCTACGAGGCGCTGTGGGGGGCTTACGACACGCTCGTTCCCCACCTCGATCCTCCCAGGCGTCCTAACTGGCAGCACGTCGCTTCCAAGCTCGCGGCCCGGGGCATCCGCGACGGCGACCGCGAGAACCCGAAGCCACCCACGGGTGAGCGCACCCGGAAGGCGTGGTGGAAGGTGGGCCGCGACAAGGATGCCGTGGCGGCGGGAACGGCCACGCGCCGCCGCCGGCGCCGGGGCGCGGGCGCGGCGCGGGACACGATACCGGCCGCCGCCGCGGACGTGGTGCCGCCATCGCCTCCGCAGCAGCAGCGGCCGCCGAAGGATCCACCGAAGCCTTCCGAGGGGGAGGAGGGTGACGGCCTGACGTGGGCCGGGCCCGAGTAGGAGCGAGGAAAGGGGGATGCCGATGACTGAAAGGAAGGCGGGGAACCCGCCGGCGGCGGGACCGACCACCGAGACGCCTCCGCCGTTGTCGCTGGCGGAGCTGTTCACGCAGGAGATGGAGCGCGAGGAGGCGCCGGCGCGGGTGAGCCTGCCGCCGGCCACGAGCGCGGTGAAGCGCCGGGAGCGCACGAAGGAGATCCCCGACCTCACGGGGCTGGCGCCGTTCTGGATGCTCTTCGGGGGCGGCAACACCGGCAAGACCTTCCTCGGGCGGATCTTCGCCGGCGAGCTGCTCGAGCGGAAGACCGGGCGGTTCATCCTGGCGCCGATGGACCCGGGATTCCGGCTGCTCGCGGAGTTCGGGGTGCGGACGATGCAGCCGCCCTCGAGCGACCCGCGCGAGACGGCGGAGTGGCTCCGCGCGCTCTTCACGCAGGTGATGAAGCACCGGGCGCCGGGGGTGGGGGACACGGGCGGCGGCGAGACGGCGGCCACCGCCGTGATACGCGCGGCGCCCACCGTCTGGAAGGAGATGAAGGAGGCGGGCGTGGCCTTGGTCCCGGCCTACTTCTTCGCGCGGCCGGACGATCCGGTCATCCTCGAGGCGCACGCGGCGATGGGCTTCGCCCCCGAGGCCACCGCGCTGGTGCTCAACATGAACAGCGTGGACGGCGCCGGCGCGTTCGACGCGGTCCGGGCGCACCCGGCCTACAAGGCGGCGCTCGAGCGGGGCGCGGTGGAGATCGTCATCCCCCGCCTGGAACCGCTGAAGCTGTCGCAGAAGATCGAGGCCCGGCGCTTCCACTTCTTCGAGGCGCGCGACGGCATCGTGCGTGAGGGCCTGGAGGCGGAGCCGCTGACCGGCATGGAGCGAGCGATCGTGCGCGGCTTCATCGGGGACTACCGGAAGGAGCTCGAGCCCATCGCCCAGCGCGCTTGGCTCCCCTGGAGCTGAGGCCATGGGCGAACCGGGCGAGGCTGCGGCTCCGCCGCCGGACGGCGAAGGTTATGGGGCGCGGCAGCGGCCCCCGGTCCGCGCCGCGCGTGCAGGCCCCGCGCGCGAGGCGACCGTAGAGGGGCTCCGCCAATACGCCGAGGGCGTGGAGGCCGGGCGGATCAAACGCAAGCCGCCGGCGAACGCCGACGAGATCGAGCAGGCGGTGCTCGAGGCGCAGGAGGAGTTGAAGAGGGCGGGGGAGCGTCCCCCGTTCTCGCGCGACCCTTACGGGCTGGTGCTCGCCGCCCTCTCCGTCACCTTGGGCGTCTTCCCGAAGGTGGTGCGCCGCACCGAAGGCGCGGTGTCCACCACCGCGGCGGAGCTCGCCAGGCTGGTGGAGGCGGTGCGCCACCCGTTCACGGAGGAGGAACGGGCGGCCGTCAAGCGCGACATGGTGCAGGCCACGCGCGACGGGGCCAGGGCCGGTGCGGAGGACATCGCACGGTGCGCGCGGGCCCAGGACCGGCGCAGTCTCGCCGCCGCCTTCGCGGGCGGGATGCTCGCGCTGGCCGCCATGGGCATGGGCGGGTTCGCCGTGGGGCGGGGCTCCGGCCGGGCGGAGGCGTCCGCCGCCGCAGCCGCGCTGAAGACGGAGCTCGAGATCGGGCAGCAGCGGGTGAGCATGACGCCGGCGCAGGCAGCGGTGTGGGTCCGGCTCTGGCAGGCCAACCCCGACATCGCGGAGGCGGTGCGCCGGGCGCAGAACGTCACCGCGGACGCAGGCGGGCGGCGCGGCGGGGCGGTGCCCCTCTGGCTCGATCCCGCGGGCCCGCCGCAACAGGCGAGGAAGTGACGCGCAAGGCGATCAACTGGGCGGGGAAGGAGGGGGCAGGGAGATGAAGAAGGCGGTTGTCGCGTTCGCGCTGGTGCTCGCGTCGGGGCCGGCGTCGGCGCAGTTGAGTCCGCGGGACGAGGCGGACCTTCGCCGGGCGGAGGATCTCCGGCGCCAAGCCCTCGAGGTGGAGCAGCGCGCGCTGCGCCTTCAGGAACAGGAAGCCCGGGAGGGCTGGCAGCGCCGGCAGGCCGACGAGGCGCGGCACGCGGAAGGCATCCGCCGGGCAGACGAGATGGACCGGCGGATGCGGGATCTGGAGCGCCGGCACGAAGAGGCGATCCGGGCGGAAGAGATGCGCCAGCTTCGGCTTCGCCGCTCTCCGGACTGACCGCGCGCTGCCGGCGCGGAGGAACGGCCGTCCTGTCCCGATCGAACAGAGAACACGGTCGGGTGCGTCGACGTCCGAAACGCCCGTCTCACGGTCGGGACCCGACGCCTCCGGAGTTTGACCTGGGCCTCGCGCCGCGCGGGCCAGGCGGGTCGGGCGGTTCCTCCCGCGCCCGGTAGCTGGGGCCACGCGGGCCACGGCGCGCGCTCGCGGGCGGTTAGCGCGCGGCGGCCTCGGGCTCGACCCGCCAGACCCGGTTGCCGGCGACGTCGGCCGAGCAAGGCCCCGTCCGTCGCGACTCCAGCAGTACCTCGCCCTGCCCTGCCCTACGCCGCGCACGGCGGCGCTCCCGGCCGCGCCGACCCACACGGTGTCGAGGCCGACACGCGCCCTCGCCGGCGGCCGGTTCGGAATACTCCCCCTCACGCGTGCCGCGGGTGCATGTGGCTCCGCGGCGCCGCGCGGCCTTTTCCCCACGAACGCCCGGCTATGGCGCCTCGGCGGTCGTGCCGGTGGTCCAGCCCTGCCCGTCCCAGGCGCGGACCTCGACGCTGGCGCGGCCGCCTTCCACCGAGATCAGGTTGTACGCGTTCGGCTCCCCGCGGAGCCGCGTGGAGGTGGCCGTGGCGGCCTGCACCACCAGCAGCCCGCTGCCCCCGCCCGGCCCCGCAGCGCCGCCCGCGGCCTCCGCCCCCGCCGCCGCCCCGCGCGCGCGCATGTAGCCGAGGTGCAGGTGGCCCGAGAGCACCATGCGCACGCCCTGCCCGGCGAAGGCGGCGAGCGCGGCCTCCGCCCGGCCCACCAGGCGCGTGTCCGGCGCGCTCTCCGGCGGCAGGAAGGGGTGGTGGGCGACCACGATCCGGAACAGGCCGTCCGGCAGCGCCCGCAACCGCTCCACCGCGCGCCGGAGACGGCCCTCCCCCACCCTGCCCTGCGACCAATCCAGGAAGGCGCCGGCGCGGGACGCGGTGTTGACGCCCACCACCGCGATCTCGCCGTCGCTCCAGACCGGCTCGGGCTCCTGGGCGATGAAGCGGCGCCACCGCCCGAGCGGGTCGAGGAGGCGCTCGTGCAGCCAATAGGAGGTGATGTCGTGGTTGCCCGGCACCGCGAGGACCGGCGCGCGCAGGCCGTCCAGGAAGGCGCGGGCGGCGCGGAACTCGCGCGAGCGGGCGCGCATGGTGAGGTCGCCGCTGACCGCGACGAGGTCGGGCGGGTCGGCGTTCAGATCGGCCGCCAGCGCCTCCACCACCGCCGGGTCGGTGAGGTGGAAGTGCAGGTCGGAGATGTGGGCGATGCGGCGCACCGGAAGCGGGCGATCAACAGCCGTCGCCGATGCGCCGGAGCGGCCGGCCACGGCGCTCCCGGGTGGCCGGGAGGGCGGTCAGGAGCCCGTCTCCAGCAGCGCCGGGCCCCCTGCCCGAACACCCACACCCACCGCCGCCCCCGGCCGCCCTTGCGCGTCGACCTCGCACAGCCGGTCCAGCAACCCGATCGCTTGGTCCCAGCACCACTCCGCCTCGCGCTCGTCCCAGGCGTCGCGCCCGCAGAGCGCGAGCAGGTCCCCCGCGGCGCCCGCCAGCTCGACCTCCTGGCCGCGTCCGCGGCCGCTTTCGGCCTCCTCCAGGAGCCCGTCGATGCGGCGCAGGAGGGCGCCCCGGAGCAGCCGGGTCCGCAGGCGCCGGACGAGACCCGCGCGCCGCCACGCCGGCCCGCCGTCGGGCGGGGACGCTCGGCGCTCGCCGGAGGCCGCGGGGAGGATCGCCTCCACCAGCGCCCGGCGCAGCACCTCGGCGCGGGCCCGGTCGAGCCCGTCGTTGGTGCCGATGAGGCGCGGCGCGAAAGGCTTCAAGCGTTGGCGCGCCCCGCGGGGCATGTGGTCGTTGACCGGGATGGCGAAGGCGCGGACCAGCGGGGAGGCGCAGGCCGGGCGGTCCGTGTGGCCCTCGCCCGCCAAGTGGGCCGCGAGGGACACGACGCACGCGGTGCCCTCGCGCGGCTCGCCGATGCCGCTCACCAGTTCGAAGCGGTCGAGGACGCGCTGCAGCCGCAGGTCCGGGCTCATGGCGGGATCCCCCTCCCCTCCCCGGCCCGAGCCTGCATCGGCGCTCCGGGACGGCAACTCCCCCAGCCGCGCGCCGATCCGCGGGTCGGCTCCCATAGCGCGCGACGATCGAGACGATCCAGAGCCCTTCCTGTAACTCGAAGGTCAGCACCTCCAAAGGTCAGAACGCCAGAAGGTGTTGATCAAGCGCGCGGACGCCGGGAGGCCGAGCGTCCGCTCGGGACATTGGCGCTGACCGGCTTCAACGGCGGCAGGCCGCGCTTCTGCAGGAGCAGGTTCCAGGCCTCGTGGCCGAGCTTCTGGAGGCTCAGGTCGGCGTCGAGGCTGAGCTGCCGCAGCCGCCGGCGGTCCTCCGGCGCGACCAGGATGTTCACCGGCACCACGGCCTGCCCGCCGGCGGCCTCCAGAGGCTGCGCTTCCGGTTCCGCGCGCCCCGCCGTTGGCGGGTCGGGTGCCTCCCCCGGGACCGGCGCCGCCGGGTTCGGCGGCGCCTCCGGCCCGGCGGGGTCGTCCTCGATCGGCGCCATGACCTCCGCGAGGGAGCGCCCGCGCCTACTGCCGCTCACGGGCGACCTCCTGGATCCAGGCCCATGCGGTGCGGAGCTCGGCGTGGGCGTCGCGGGCGGCGCTGCCCCGCATCTCACCGACGCCGCGCCCCTCGAGCGACGCGTCGAGGTAGACCGCCCGGTCCGCGATGTGGGTGGGGCAGACCGGGACCGGGTAGCGCGACAGCGCCGCCCTGGCGTCGCGGGCGCGCATCTCGTTCTTGGCGGCGTTGACGACCACGACCGCGCGCCGCTCCAGCCGCCGGAGGATCTTCAGCGTCTCGCCCACGGCCTCCAGGTCGTCCGGCGAAGGGCGAACCGGCACGATGACCAGGTCCGCGACCCGGGCCGCCTCCGCCTCCGGTTCGGCGACGGCCGGCCGCGTGTCCACGAACACGGCCCCCGGCCGCTTGCGGAGGGACGCCGCGGCCGCGGTGAGGCTGGCGCCGTCCAGGTCGAGGAGGTCGGGCCGCTCCGGCGTCGGCTGGAGGCCCTGGCGCCGCTGCCACCACTTGGTGGAGGTTTCCTGGGGGTCGCGGTCGATGAGGACGCTGGCGCCCGCCTCCCCCGCGAGCACGGCGAGCTGGCGTGCGAGGGTGCTTTTGCCGGCGCCGCCCTTCTGGCTGACGAGTGAGAAGATGTGCACCTCTTGCCCTCTGGGTGTTTCGAGGTCATGCACTATGAAGGTGCGGAGCTAGCAAGGCCACTACCTTTTGTTCCCTCGAAGGTTCGCGCCTCTGAAGGCCCGAACGTATCCAACTGCGGAGGGCACAAGGCACAACACTACGACGGTTTGAACCCCTTTAGGCGAGGAGTACCTGACCTCAGAAGGTGCGAAGCTTCACTGCGACCGGCGCGACGCCGGAGGTCCGCGTCAGCGGGCGCCACCCGAAGGGCCGAGACGCCGACGGCGGCTCGGGGAGCGAAGCGAGTAGCACGCGGCCCCCGCGCGAGCGGGGGAGACGCAAAAACCGTGCGGCATTGCGCCCACCTGCGAATGCAAGAACACAATAACCTCAGCGCCTTCTCAGGTGCAAAGTGCGAGCATTGGGTACGGCACCCGATCCCAAGGCGCAATGCGACGAGGCACATGGATCTCAGATTGAACGTTACCACCTTTATACCTTCATAGGTTTAGAGTAACGCCACTGCGAACCTTCGTGTCGAAGTGAGCGCCCGCGCCTGGGCGGTCCCAGTGCCGTCGCGCACCGCCGACCAACTGGCCGAGCCGCTCACCGGACTGTCGGGCCACCCGTGAGGGTTAGGGCAGGTTGGAGTTGACTGTCCCTAAGCGTCCGCCCAGCGAGGGGGCATACGGGCCGGCAGCGGCGTCACAATGACCCATGGAGAACCAGAGGTCCTCACCTCTGCACCTTAAGAGGTTTGGAGTAGGAAGGTGGTCAGCCCCTCCTCATAGGGTGGAAGTCGGCTTCGCAACCGGTGCGGCGTCGTTGGTTCCCGACGGTGAACGCCCGCGCTCCCCAACACACACTGAGCCGAACCGCACAGGGCAGCAGGGGAGGGCAGGGCCGAGTTTTGGTTCTTCTCAGACCTGCCCCGATAGGGGTCGCGGCCGGCGGCCGCCCCACCAAGCAAGGATCACAGGTGAAAACGTACACACCTTCTGAGGTTGCGAGTGGCATCGAAGGTGGCGTGGCCCCCGGCCTTTGGCGGCCGGCACTGGTCGGGTGCCTCACGCAGGTGCTTGTGGCCGGAGGGCGGAGCAGGCCCGGGCGTGGCAGAGCGTTCCTGCGACGCGGCAAATAGCGACGCAGCAAATGGCGCCGCTGCGGGCCACGTGGATAGGGAAGGCCGAGCGCCGCCCCGGCTGCGTCCACCCACGAACCCCCGAAAGTCGCTTCCCGCCGCCCCCCGAACACGCCAGCGCCCGACAGGGCGCCTCCTATCGCAACCGTCGCGCCAGCATCGTCGCCTCGCGGCCGTGTCGCCAAGGCCGGCGGGGAGCTAAGCGGGTTCGCCGGGCTCGACGGTCATGAGCGCCGGGACGGGCCGCCCTTCGCGCCGCAGGAAGTCCCGCGCCTTGCGTTCGGCCTCGGCCGCGTCCGCCGCGAAGACCCAGCACAGCAGTTCGCCGGCGCTCGTGACCTTGAAGCAGGGGCGCTTGGCGTAGGGACGGCGCATGGATCGCTCCCGAAGGTCTCGCGTGAAAGAAGGCCGCGACCGAAGAACAGGGAAGGGCCGGGGTGGCCCTGGCTCGAGCGCCCCACCGGGCGGAGCCCGGCGACGGACCGCGGAGCGGGCCGGGAGCGCCGCCAGGCGCGGGGGGGGGCCGCGCCCCGCGCGCGCCGCGGCGTGCCACCGTTTCCGCCCGCGCCCTCGGCAGGCGCGGGAGGGGAGGCGCGGCCTCGGCGTCCGACCGGGGGAGGGGAGGGGACCCGGAGGCCCCCGCCCGGTGTGCCGGACCTAGCCGAACGCCCCCATCTGCGCCTTCGCGGCCTCGCGCGACACGGCCGGCGCCGCGCCGCCCTGGTTCGCCGTGGGCGGCGTGAAGGGCTTCCACTCCTCGCCGGTCAGGTGCGCGTAGGCCGACACCGCGCCCTCGGCGGCGACCAGCAGGGCGCGGGCCTGCAAGCCGACCTCGGCGGCGAATTCGCGCTTGCGCTGGGCGGCCGTCTCGAAGCCGCTGCCCTCCTCGCGGTCCTCGTCCGCGCCGTCGTTCAGGAGGCGGTTGGTCGCGGCCTGCGCCTCCGACACCTTGTTGCTGTAGAACTGGCCGGCCCCGAAGGCGGAGCCGACGTAGGCGCCGACCATGCGCTGGAGGGCGATGGCGAGGGCGCGGTCGTTCAGGTGCGGGCGGAGCGCCGCGCCCAGCCTGCCCAGCCCCTCTTCGGCGGACTCGCGGATGCCGGCCTCGTCCACGTCGTCGAGGCCGAACATCCTGGCGATGGTGGCCGCCTGCCCCACGTCGGGGCAGAGGGCTTCGGCGGTCCCGTAGGTGATGATTTGGCGCGCGCCTTGGTGGCCGCCGGCGCGGTTGGCGGCGGGCGCCGTGGCCTGGGCCTTGCGGGCCGTGGCGGGCCGGGCGATCTTCGCGGAGGCTTGGGACATGATGACTAGACCTCATCGTGTTTCGGGTCAGCCCCCGTTTGGTGTTGGTAGCACCGGGCGGGGGCGTTCTTGTTCGCGGCCTTCGTTGACCGCGTTTGTATTATGCACGGCCCCACGAATACCGCAAGCATTGAATTAAGAAAATGCCAGTAAGCCGCTGGTTTATTTGCACCGGGACAAAACAAAGCCTCTTTACACTTTGCCCAAAATAAACGTTTTTCTTGAGCGCCCTGCGGGTGCGGGCCGGCGAGGCCCGCCGCGCCGACGAGAGCGGGGGAGGGGCGACGTTTTTCTCGTCCCGCCCTGCGTTCCGCACGACGGCCCGCCCGGCCCGGGGTCAAGGCCGCGGATCACCGGGCTCGGGGCGGATCGCATGTGCGTGGCCTCCGGCCACGCAGCCCGGAGGGCCGGCCCCTGGGCCGCATGTGATCGGGGCATGACGGTGGAGGCGGCCTTGAGGCCGGGCCGGGCGGGCCGTCACACTGGTCGCATGGCTGCGAGGTCGTCCATCCGCCGCGTGCCCTCCCCGGAGGGGAGGGTCGAGGAGGCGCTCGCCTTTGCCGCGTCGCCGTGCCGCCGGGTGTGGTGGCGGCGCTCGGCCGGTCATGGAGGCCGGGCCGGGAGCATCGCGGCGCCTAGCAGAGCCGCCTCATGCCAACGACAGCGCTCCGCAGTATTCAGGTGGTCGGCACAAGTAGAGTCCGGCCTTGCGGTTTCTTCTGTTGACGGATGCACGGGGCGGCGCGCCCCGGCGAGCGGCCGTCCGCTTCAGCCGGCTTCGGGCACGACCCTGACCGGCGGCGGAGGCACCGCGATGTCCCGCGGTCAGGTCTCCCAGCCGGAGATCCAGTAGGCCCAAGCCCCGATGCCGAGCGCGAACAGCGGCGACACGACGAAGGCGAGGATTTCGGGGTCGGTCACTGCCTGATCCTCCTGAGGACCCGCCTGGCGAGCCAGTGTAGGCCCGCGCTGATCGGGCCCAAAGCGCAAACGAGGACCGTGCCGCCCAGCACCGTCACTCGGGCGCTCGCCAATCCGAGGAGCAGGGTCGCCATCGGGGTGATGATCCCGGCGACCACGCAACCCGCCGCGGTGGTGTTCAGGAACGTGGCGCTGGGCTTGATCCGCTCCTTGCAGATCTCATCGATGGTCATCCCCGCCCAAAGAGACAGGCCGCCTCCGCGCTCGGCCAAGCGCGCCGCGGTCGTCGTGTCCTCGGCCCCGAGTGCAGAACCTTTCCACCTTCTGAGGTCAGCAGGTTCTTGGGCCAGGGCCGTCGCGCACGGTGGGCGGAGGGGTCGAGCCCCGGCGCGCCCGCCGCCAACCGCTGGCCGCGTGGAAAGCGCATCCCGCGCCGGGTCACGGGCACAAGGGTGGATCAGGCGATGGCGGGCACGGCGTGCCCTTTCGGACAGCCCTCGGCCGGGCACGCCATGGGCGCGTGCCGGACGGCCGATGCGGGCGAGGATCCTCGCCCGGCCCGGTGCCGGGCGGCGCGGCCGTCAAGCGGTGGGTCGGAGAGGCGTCACGCCATCGGAGGCGGGCGGCGGCACCCGGTCGTCGGCGCCATCGGGCTCGCCAGTTCCCTCCAGCCCGCCGGCGTCGTCCGGCTCGGGTTCGCGACCCGTCGGTTCGGCGTCGCCGGCCGCGTCCGGGCAGGGCAGGGGACCGCCGCTGGCCGGCGCCTCCGCGGTCGGTGCGAAGCGGGCACCGGGGTAGGTGTAGGTGCCGTCCCTGAACCGCTCGACGAGGGCCGCGCGCGTGTCCTTGCCCCTGGGGTGGACGCGCACGCCCTCCGCCCGGGCCGCCGCTTCCACCGCGGGTTTGCTCAGGCAGGAGAGGAAGGCCTCGGTCGCCATGTTCGGCAGGTAGGCCTCGGCGTGCACGGCCCGGCCCGCGAGCAGCGCCGCGTCGCCGCTGCAGGACATGCCGACGCGGCAGGACAGGACCTCCACCAGCATCTCGCGCGCGGCCCGGCGCAGCGCGGCCGGATGGGTCGTGAGGACGCCGCCCTCGGAGATGCCCGACGCGACGCGGCCGCGCCGGCCCCAGCGCGTGTCGTCGCCCCTGGCGCCGCTGTGGACCTGCACGTTGCCGCCCGAGAAGGCCAGCACCAGCAACCCGAGCAGGGTGTCGTCGGCGATCTCCGCCTCCCGCAGCGCCCGGTGCAAGGCATCGGTGCGGAGGTCGCCGATCAGCCCCACGCCCTTCTTGGTCACCGCCGGGCGGGACGGCGCAGCCGCGGACGCGTCCTCCCCGCCGTCCGCGCCCTCGCTGCGCGCTGCCCGCGCGGGCTTGGGCTCGGGCGGATGATAAATCCTGGTCCGGACCTCGCCCGTGCGCGGGTCGAGGAAGTGGCCGACCAGGTCGCCGGGGCCGGGCGTCGCGCGCCAGCTCTCCTGCGCGCCGCGGGGCAGGATGCCGCGGCCGTACTCGTCCACCTCCAGCACGGCGCCGTTCCCGGGCAGGTTGCCCTCCAGCCACGCTTGCTGGGCGGCGAAGAACGCCTCCACGCACGTGGTGGTGCGCCCGTCCTCGCCCGCCGGAGCGAAGAGATCGTCCTCCCACACCACGCCGTGCGCCTCGGCCAGGTCGTCGCCGAAGCGGGCGTCCCGGGCCAGCAGGCGGCGCTTGGCGAGCGCGCGGGCCAGCTCGTACCAGGCGACCCGTTCGCCGCGCTTGGCCCGCAGCCGCTTCCACGCCGCGGCCTGCTCCTCGAGCGTCGCCGCAGCGATCGCGCGCAGCTCCTCCTCGCGCGGCATGTCGCCGGCGGCGACGCGGTCGAGGACGGGCTTGTGCACGCGCGCCAGCAGGCGGAGCTTGCGGATGGTGCGGACGTGGAAGTCGAAGGCGGTGGCGATGGCCTCCTCCGACCACCCCTCGCCGGCCAGGGCCTCAACGCCCCGCCACTGGTCCACGATCCCGAGGTTGGCGCGCACGATGTTCTCGGCGAAGGCCCGCGCGGCGTCCGAGCCGTCGTCGGCGCCGCGCACCAGGACGTGGATGGCGTCCAGCCCGGCCGCGATCGCCGCCGCGGTCCGGCGGTGGCCGGCGAGGATCACCAGCCTGCCGCCGCCCTCCTCGCGCACCACGGGCGGCTGGGTGACGCCGACCGCGCGGACGCTGGCCGCGAGCTGGGCGTCCTCCTCCGGCCGCGCCTTGGTGCGGCGGGGGTTGTCGGGGTTGGGCTTGAGGGCGCGCGGGTCGACTTGCCGCAGTTCCATCGGGGGCTCCTGCCTCGGGGGTTGCCGCCCGCCGTTCCATGCCCGGCGGACGCCCCCTTCCGCCCCGCGGTCCCGGCGCCCGGGGCAAGGGCGCGGCGCAGCCGCGAGGCCGCCAGGCCGGTCCCTTGCGGCGGGCGGCCGGCGCCGCGGTACGCCCTTCGCCGTTTCGTTCTTCGTGTTCTCTTTCCAACATCCAGAGCGTCACCCTGCCGTCGGCGTCTCCGGCAAACCGCGAGCGAACCGCCGGTCCGAGGCCATGCGGGGTGACGCGTCGCCGAGCCTTGCGAGACGAAGCACAGCTTTGTTGTTGCAACGCCTGCGACGCGGGGGCGCACGGCGCTATGACGACGCCACGGACTCGTGCGAGACGACGTGCAGCAGCGAAGGCCAGGACCGCATGGAAGTCGGTGTCCTCAATCCAGACGTAGATCTCGACATCGAGATGACCAACAGCCAGCCCGAGGAGCCGCTGAGCATCGGCGAGGGCGTCACGGCCACTTGGCATTTGCCCATGATGAAGGCGGAGGGCATCCCCAAGACGATCGAGCTCGCCTTCCAGATCGGCGGCGCGGTGGCCGGTGGCGTCGCTTTGAACGTGGTGGCCAACATCATCACGAGTTGGCTGATGGACCGCTTCAAGGGCCGGGCGGATAGACTTCGCATCGAACGGCAGGAGATCGAGTTCGAGGCCGGTGCCGTGAAGCGGATCGTGCTGGAGACGATCACGCGGGAGACGGACCGCTGAAGCTGCGACGCCCGCCCCACCCGGACCCCGTCGGCGCGGCGACCTACTTTTGCGTGCACGCCGGACACCGGGAAGCGGCCATCGCCACCGCCATCGACGCGATCCGGCATGGCGCGCGCCGAGAGGTCGCCGCGGTGGCTGGGGCCGACCTCGACGAGGGACTGGCCAGGACCGTGCGCGAGTGGGTCTTGGAGTCCCTTCTCCAGGGCGCCTGGATGCGCGAGTACCACGAGTGGGAGAAGGCCACGAAGGCGTTCTTCGACGGCAACCACGCCCGCAACGGCGGCGGCAAGGTCGATTGGCGAGGCAAGGTCCCGGGCGTGCCGCGCGCGTCGCACGTGGACAGGGTGCGCGCCCAGCTCGCGCTGTTCGGCGCCGCCGTGCCGGAGGACGCGCTCGCCGCGATAGACCGCGCCCGGGAAGGCGTGAACCTCGCCAAGCACGAGGCCGAGCACTTCATCGGCGAGGCGGACTACCGGGCGTTCGTAAGGGCCATCGAGAGGTTCTGGGAGGCTCTGGCCGAACAGGAGGAGTTCACCCCGCCTGCGCGGTGAACTCCGGCGCCGTACCGCATGACGGCGATGCCGCTCCGCCGTTAGCGCGCCGCTCTCGCGCTTGCGGCGGCGTCACTCAGCGGCCTGGGCCGGAACGGGCGCGGGTGTCGCCTCCGTTTCGTCCTCCCCGGCGCCCGCGGCCAGCCCGGCCTCGACCGCCTCCAGCGCCGCGCGCTTCTCGTCCAGCTCGGCCTGCAGGGGGAACGCCTCGCCCAGGCGCGGCCCGTAGCCGGCCAGCCGCGCCTCCGCCTCCGCCAGCGCGCGCCGCTCCTCCGCCAGCTCCGCCTCGAACCGGTCGAGCATGTATTCGAGCCGCGACACCAGCCCGAGCGCCGTCAGCTCCGGCGGCACCGCCACCTCCTGCTCCCGGCCCGTGCGTTCCAGCACCACGTCCAACCGGTAGCCCTGGCCCGCGAGGCCCCGTAGTCCGGTCGCGGAAACGGCGAAGCCGCCGAGGGCCGCCAGGGTCCAGGTGCCCTCCTCCTGGCCGCGGTCGAGCAGGCGGACGCGGGCGAGCAAGGCGGCGCCGGCCTGGCGCCGGTCATCGAGCAAGCGCCCGCCCACCTCCATGCGGAACCGCTCGCCGCGGGTCGGCACGCGCCGGGCCAGGTCCCGCTCGACCTCGGCGATGCGCCGCGTCGCGTGCGCGATGGCCGCGCGCGCCGAGACGACGTTGCCGCGCACCGCGTGCTGGTCGTCGAAATGCGCCGCCCGCAGCCGCTCCAGCCGCGCGACCTCGGCGTCCAGCCCGGCTTTTTGCATCAGCCTGGGGTCGCCCGAGGCGATGGCCTTGGCCAGCGCGAACTGGTTGGCCTGGGATCCCGCGTCCTCCAGCCGGCGCACGCCGCGGTCGCCCCCGAGCGCCATGGCGATGAAGCGCGCCTTGCGCTCCAGGTTCTGCCACATGGCGGCGTCCATGCTGCCTGGCGTGGCGTAGGCCAGGACCTCGACCTCTTCGTGCCGGTTGCCCTGGCGCTCGATCCGCCCCTCGCGCTGCTCGATCTCCGCCGGCAGCCAGGGGACGTCGAGGTGGTGCAGCGCCTTGAGCCGGCGCTGCACGTTCACGCCTGTGCCCATGGTGGCCGACGAGCCGATCAGCACGCGGATCCGGCCGGCGTCGAACTCCTGGAACAGGCGCTGCTTGGCGGCCGACGCCTTGTGGTCCTGCATGAAGGCGACCTGGCCGGCGGGCACGCCGAGGCGGACCAGCTCCCGCTTGATCCAGCGGTAGGCCGAGAAGCCGCGCGCGGCCTCCACGCCGTTGGTGCCGAGGTCGGAGAACACGAGCTGCCCGGCGCCGGGCAGGGCGTAGGGCACGCCGTCGGGGCGCGCGTAGCGCTCGCCCGCCGTCTCCAGCCAGATGCGGTGCACGTTCCGGATGAGCAGGTTGAGCTTGTTGCCGGGCTCGTCCTCGTGGTCGGCGTAGACGAGCCGCAGGTCGATGGCAGCGTGGCGGCCGTCGGTGATGACCGAGAGCAGGATGTCCTGCCCCTTCCGCGGCGGGCCCTTGCGCGCCTCGATGGCCCGGATGCGCTGATCCAGCGCCCGCTGGTAGGCGCGGAAGCCGGGCGAGGCCTCGGCGGTCACGATCCGGCGCCCGCCGCCCTTGACCGCGGGCAGGCGGAGGTGGGCGCGCAGCTCGTCCTTGCCCACCACGTCCGCGGAGGCGCGGAACATGGAGACCAGCTCGGGGACGTTGACGAACTCGGCGAAGCGGGTGACCGGCTTGTAGCGGCCGGAGGGCTGCAGCTCGAGCTCGGTCCGGGTGTCGCCGAAGCTCGCCGCCCAGGCGTCGAACTGGTGCACGCCGCGTTCGCGCAGCGCGCCCTCGGCCATGAAGCGCTGCACGGTGAACATCTCGCCCAGCGTGTTGGTGATCGGCGTCCCCGACGCCAGCACCAGCGCGCGGCCCGGGTTGCGCTGCGCCACGAAGCGGCTCTTGGCGTAGAGGTCCCACGCCGCCTGCGACCCGTCCGGGTCCACGCCCTTGAGGCCGCCCATGTTGGTGGCGAAGGCGAGCTTCCGCATCGCCTGCGCCTCGTCCACCACGATCTGGTCCACGCCGATCTCGCCCAGGTGCAGCAGGTCGTCCTTGCGGGCGCCTAGCCCCTCCAGCTTGGCCTGCAGGCCCTCCTTGGCGCGCTCGATCCGCTTGCGCGTGACCCGGTCGCCGCCGTCCACGCGCGCCAGCAGCTCCTCCAGGTCGCGCAGCTGGCCGGCGACGAGCCCGCGCTCGAAGGCGGCGGGCACGGGGATGAACTTGAACGCCGAGTGCGTGATGACGATGGCGTCCCAGCCCGCGGTCGCGGCGCGCGCCAGGAAGCGGCGGCGCTTGTCCTTGGTGAAGTTGCTCTCGTCGGCGACCAGGATGCGGGCGTTCGGGTAGAGCTGGAGGAACTCGCGCGACGCCTGGGCCAGGCAGTGGCCGGGCACCACCAGCATGGCCTTGGTGATGAGGCCGAGGCGCTTCTGCTCCATCACCGCGGCGGCCATCGAGGCCGTCTTCCCGGCCCCGACCGCGTGGGCGATGTAGGTGCTGCCCGCGCTGATCACGCGCCAGATGACCCGCTTCTGGTGCGGGTAGAACCGGAACGCGCTCGACGCTCCCGGCAGGGTCAGGTGCGCGCCGTCGAAGCGGCGCGGGACCAGGTCGTTGAAGCGGTCGTTGTAGATGCGCGCGAGCCGGTCCGTGCGCGCGGGGCAGGTCCAGACCCAGCGCTCGAAGGCCGCCTTGATCTTGGCGAGCTTCTCCTTCGCCGCCTCCGTCTCGGCCGGGTTGATCTCCCGGACCTCGCGGCCGTCCTCCACCCGGGTGTCCCAGACCTGCGGGGTGGCGCCGTTGAGCGCGTCGTCCAGGAGCTGGCCCGCGTGCCGGCGGTGGGTGCCCCACTCGGACGTCGCTTCCGGGCGGTGCGCGAAGGCGCCGGCGTCCAGCGACCAGGACGCCACCTCGACGGTGTGGCGCACCCTCGTGGCGACGCCAACCACCTCGGCGCAGAACGCCTCCACGGCGTCGGCCGGGATCCAGGGCGCGCCCAGGCGGGCGGTGATGTCGGACGGGCGCAGGTCGTCGGGCTGCACCCGGCGCAGCGCTTCGAGATTGCGGGCGTAGCGCGGGTCGCGCGCCGCCGCGGCCTCGGCGGCGGCGAGCTTGGCCCTGACCGGCCCCGAGAGGTAGGCGTCCGCCGTTTCCCAGACCTCGCTTTCCTCCGTGGTCCGCGCCGGGTCGAGGAACACCGCTTCGCCCAGCTCCGCCAGCACTTCGGCGCGCGGTCGGCCGAGGCGCTCGGCGGCACGGTCGAGGTCCACGCGCCCGCACTCGGCCAGCGTCACCGCGACGGCGTCGGCCGCCGTGACCACCACCGGCTCCGCCGGCGGATGGATGACCCGCTGCGTGAAGACCGGCCCCATGCGGGCGGTGCCGCTCTCCTCGTCGTACTCCTCGACGGAGGACACGAGCCAGCAGTCCGGGTCGTCGAGGAAGGGCTGCAGGTTGGGCCGGCGCCGGACCTCCGTGGCCTCGCCGGTCGCGGCGTCGGTGCTCGCGTGGGCGACGGTGAGGTTGATGGGGCCGAAGCGGCGCGTGAAGGCCTGGTAGGCGGCGCGGAGCCGGGCCTGCGCCGCGGCCCAGGGCTCGTTGGCTTCCTGCGCCCGCAACACCCGGCGCACCGCGTCGCGCACGGGTATGAGCGCGCGGATGACGCCCGCGTGCTTGGCCGGGATGCCCCCGGTGCCCTTGCCCGAGCGCACCGCCACCGGCCGGGGGACGCCGTCCACCACTTGCGACAGCGCACCGCCGCCGCCCAGCAGGTAGCTGCCTTCCTTGACCTCGGCGCCTTCGGCCGCGGTGCCCACCGGCACGCGGCAGGCCGGGGCGGGGGAGGGGACGGCGCCGCGGCCGTTGCCGTCTTCTGTCCTCGTGTGGATGCCGCGCGGCAGGGTTTCGAGAGCGCCGGCGAGCGCTTGCTCCAGCCCCGACAGGTCATCGGCCACGCAGGTGTAGGTCGGGCCGAAGGGGCCGCTGGTGCGGGCGTGCCGGCCCAGCACGGCGGCGGGGCGGTCCGTGAACCAGCGGTTCACCGCGACCGCGGCCTCGCCTTCCTCGGCGTGCAACGCTTCGGCCAAGTCCGCCCACTCCGCGCCGTTGCCGTCCGAGCCCGCTTCCCGCCGCTGGAAGAACAGCACATCCGCCACGACGTCGGTGCCGGCCGCGGCGCGCATGGCGCCCTCGGGCAGGCGGAACGCGCCCACCAAGTCGGCCAGGCCGGCGACGTGCCCGCGCGCCCGCGCGTCGGCCTTGTCGAGGGTGAAGCGGCTGGTGACGAAGGCGGCGAGCCCGCCCGGGCGCAGGCGCTCGACGGAGCGGGCGATGAAGTAGTCGTGCAGGCTGAGGCCGAGCCGGCCGGCGGGGTCGTCGGCGCGCACCGTGCGGTTGGAGAAGGGCGGGTTGCCCACCGCGAGGTCGTAGGTCTCGCGCAGGGCGGCGCGGGTGAAGTCCTCGGCCCTGATCCAGGCCTCCGGGTGCAGCAGCCCGGCGACGCGCGCCGTGACCGGGTCGTTCTCCACGCCGGTGAAGGCCGTGCGCGGCGCCAGTTCGCCGGGCAGGAGCGACAGGAACAGGCCGGTGCCGCAGCCCGGCTCCAGGACCGTGCCGCCGTCGAAGCCGAGGCGCCCCAGCGCCCGCCAGACCGCGCGCACGAGGAACTCCGGGGTGTAGTGGGCGTACTGCGTGGCCCGCATCAGCCCGGCCAGCTCCTCGCGCGAGAGCAGCTCTTCGAGCGCGCCGCCGATCTCCTCCCAGCCCGGGCGCCACGCCTCGCCGGGGCGGCGGAAGCAGGCGTTGGCCAGTTCCGTCGCGCCGAAGCCGGTGAAGCGGGCCAGCACCGATTGCTCGTCGGCGGTAGCCGGGCGGTCCTCGGCCTCGATCCGTTGCAGGAGGCGGATGGCGTCCAGGTTGCCGGCCGCGCGCGCCTTCCAGCCCGCGGCCAGGCCGCGGTCGCCTTCCAGGCGGAAGTTGCGGGCGGGGGTGGCGGCGGCTTGCGCGACGGGCTGCGGCGCGTCGTCCTCATCCGGGACGGCCACGATCGGGACCGGGACCGTGGCCCGCCGCGGCGGGCCGGCGCCGTCGAGGGACAGGCCCGCGAGCGCGGTGGTGTCGAACAGGGAAAGCGTGAGCTGGCTGGCGCTGCGCGCGGAGGCGGCATTGCGCATGGTGCGTCGTTCCTTGCCGGAAGCGCCGAGGGCCCGCCGGCCGGGGACGGCGGGCAGGCGGGCGGAGGGCGCGGATGGGGTGGCTGGTCGGCTGCCCGCGACGGGGCAGGAGGGGAGGAGGGCGGACCGGCGGCCGCGCGACGCGCGCCGCCGGCCGGTCAGGTCACGAAGAGGGCCGGTTCAGCACTTCGGCTCCCGCGGCCAGGTATCGTTCGGCGACCAGGGCCAACGGCACGTAGGACAAGGCGTGGTGGGGGCCGGGGCAGGGCGGGTGCCCGACCGCCACCATCGGGCCCTTGATGGCGAGCTCCACGACGCGGTCGAGCGGCGCGCGGCGGCTGTCGATCACCGGCAAGCCGGCATCCGCGCACGCGCGCTTGGCGACATCGGAATCATGGCCGCTCATCCAAGCGCCGGGGCCGAAGTGGAGCGTGAAGCCCCCCCGCCCGATTGCCAGGTGGCCGCCTTCGGTGGAAAGGGCGCGCGCGATCAGGTCGCCGTAGCCACCTTTCGCCCCGCCCGGGTGCCAGCCCGTCGCGGGCGTGGCTGCTTCGTGTCCGTGCGTGTCCATCGGGGGTCTCCTGTTCCGGTCTTCTGCTCCGAAGACCCCCACCCCCGGCCGACCGGCGCCGCGCCGGGCAAGGGCGCCGCAGGCGCCCGGCCCGACCCTTGCGCGGGGCGGCGCCGGTCGGCACGCCTGCCGTCCCTGCCACGGTCCCGCTCTGCCCTTGTCGCCTCCACCGCTCCGGGAATGACCCTTCCTACCTTCGTAGGTGTTGAGGTCATCGGGGTGGAGGCAGCGTAGCGGGAGGGTTGGACGCCGCCCGCGCGGACGGCCTTTCCCGCCGCGGGCCTGATCCGCGGTTGCGGCGACGTCGGAGACGCATCGCCGCCCATGGTGGAGAGGGGGCGTGGGTGGCCGGCGGCAGGCGAGGGGAGGCGGGGCGGGTGCGAGCGGTCGAGGCGGAGCGGGAGCGCCGTGGGCGTTGCCAGGACGCGGGTTGCGGGCGTGGCGCGGGCGGGCGGGCGTCAGGCGTGCCGGCGTGTCCGCAGCAGCAGCAGCGCGAAGAGCGCCGACAGGCTGAGGCCCGTCGTGACCGCGAGCGCGTCGGCGCCGAGGCGTTCGAGGGCGACGCCGAACAAGAAGGGCGAGGCCGCCTGGAGGACGCGGGCGGGCGCGGAGATCCAGCCCTGGCGCGCGCCGTAGCCCGCAGGGCCGAAGACGGCGAGCGGCAGCGCGCCCTTGGCGATGGTGAGGATGCCGTTGCCGCCGCCGTGCAGCAGGGCGAGGGCGTAGGCGCCGGCCGGGCCGCCCAGGAAGAGCAGGACCGCCGCGCCGAGGGGGTGGCCGAGGGTGGCGAGGCGGGCGGCGACGAGCGGGTGGAAGCGCCGGCGGACCGTCCACTCGCCGACGCGGGCGACGACCTGCGCGGGGCCGATGAGGGCGCCCGCGGTGACGGCGACGGCGACCGGCAGGCCCGCCGCGGCGATGAGGCCCGGGAGGTGGGCGGCCATGGCAGCGGAGACGAACACCGTCGTGCCGAAGGCGAAGGACAGCAGCGGCATGGCGTAGCGCGGGGGCGGCGCGTCCAACGCCGCTGCCGCCCCCGCCGTGGTCGCAGTTTCGTCGGGCGCCGGGCCGCGCCGTGGCAGGAGGAGGTTGAGCGGCAGGCCGAGGAGGAGGTGCAGCGCCGCCCAGGCGACGCAGGCGCCGCGCCAGCCGATGGCGTCCAACAGGAGCGCCGAGGCGGGCCAGCCGACGGTGCTGGCGAAGCCCGCGATCAGCGTGATGCCGGTGATTGAGGCCCGCGCCTCCCGGCCGTAGAGGTGGGCGAGGGTGGAGAAGGCCGCTTCGTAGAGGCCGACCGCCATGCCGATCCCGAGGAGGAGCCAGCCGAGGGCGAGCACGGGGAAGGAGGGGGCCGCGGCCAGGAGCGCCAGCGCCACCGCGAAAACGAGGCTCGACGCGGCGAGCACCGGCCGGCCGCCGCGGCGGTCGATGGCGCGGCCCGCCCAAGGGCCGAGGAAGGCGGAGACGACGAGGGCCGCGGAGAAGGCGCCGAACACCCAGGACGCCGGCACGCCGAACTCCGCCGCCATCGGCGCCGCGAGGATAGCCGGGAGGTAGTAGGACGAGGCCCAGGCGAGGGTCTGCGCCGTGCCGAGGACCGCGACGACGCCCGCGCGGCTCGCCGGCCCTGCCGTCACGCGCGGCGCGCGGGGACGCGCTCGCCGTCCTCCTTGGTGAAATCCGCCGGCAAAGGGCTGTCGAGGAGGTCCAGCACGGCCTCCGAGGGCCGGCACAGGCGCACGCCCTTCGGCGTCGCGACCATCGGACGGTTGATCAGGACCGGGTGCGCCTCGACGGCGTCCAGCAGCGCGTCGTCGGGGAGCGACGGGTCCCCGAGGCCGAGCGCGTCGTAAGGCGTGCCCTTGCGCCGCAGCACGTCGCGGAGCGGCACGCCCATGCGGCGCACCAGGTCCAGCAGCTCCGCGCGCGTCGGCGGCGTCTTCAGGTACTCGACGACGACCGGCTCTGCGCCGGTGGCGCGGATCATCGCCAGCGCGTTGCGCGACGTGCCGCAGGCGGGGTTGTGGTAGATCGTGACGGTCACGGCTCGGCTTCCTCCCTCATGGGGACAGGACGGAACGCGGGTTCGCGCAGCAGCCAGCCGACGAGCGCCGCGGCGGCGAGCGCGCCCGCGAGCTGCGCCGCGACGAAGCCCGGCAGGTCGGCCGGGCGGATGCCCGAGAAGGTGTCGGTGAGCGAACGGGCCGCGGCGACCGCGGGGTTGGCGAAGGAGGTGGAGGCGGTGAACCAGTAGGCGGCCGTGATCCAGAGGCCGACCAGCCAGGGGACCGCCCGCCGCTCGAAGCGGATGCCGGCGAGGACCACCATCACGAGGCCGAAGGTGGCGACGCCTTCCGAGAACCACTGCGCGCCGCCGGTGCGGACCTTCGCCGACGCCGCGACGAGGGGTAGGCCGAACATCAGGTGCGCCGAGACGGTGCCGGCGACCCCGCCGGCGAGCTGGGCGAGCGCGTAGGGCGCCGCCTCGGGCCGGGGCAGCTCGCCGCGCACGGCGAAGACGAGCGAGACGGCGGGGTTGAGGTGGGCGCCGGAGACGGGGCCGAGCGTCGTGACCAGCACGACGAGGACCGCGCCCGTCGCCAGCGTGTTGGCGAGCAGCGCGAGCGCCGCGTCCGCCGTCAGGCGCTCCGCCATGGTGCCGGAGCCGACGACGGCGGCGACGAGCAGCGCCGTCCCCAGCGCCTCCGCGGCGAGGCGCCGGGGGAGGTCGAAGGCGGCCGTCACGCGCAGCAGGGCGCGTCGGCGTCGGCGGGCAGTTCCACCTTCGGGGCACAGCACGTCCCCTGCGGCGTCGCGGGCACCGCGGCCGTCGCGGCGGAGGCCGGAGTGCAGCAGGACGATCCGGCGACGACCGCCGCGACCGCGGCTGGCTCGACGGCGGGGCCGCGGCAGGCCCCGCCCGCCGCGGCCTCCACCGCCGCCTTCGGCTTGGAGCCGGAGCACACCCCCGTCTCGGGCAGGACCAGCTCGACGCGCCGCGCCGCGTCCGCGTCGCCCGCGAGGTGGGCGGCGATGCTGCGGACCTGTTCGTGCCCGGTCGCCATGAGGAAGGTCGGCGCGCGACCGTAGGCCTTCATCCCGGCGATGTAGAAGCCCGGCTCCGCGGGATGCCGCAGCTCCGCTTCGCCGTGCGGGCGCACGGTCCCGCAGGAGTGCAGGTTCGGGTCGATCAGCGGCGCGAGCGCGGGCGTCGCCTGCACGGCGGGGTCGAGGGAAAGGCGGAGTTCCGCGAGCGGCGCCAGGTCGGGCCGGAAGCCCGTCGCGCCCACCACCCTGTCCACCTCAGCGGCGTGCGGCCGTCCGTCCAGCAGCCCCTCCACGCGCACCGCGCCGTCCGGCGCGTCGGAGAGGCGGCGGACGAGGAAGGGCGCGAACGCACGGACGCGCCCCTCTTCCACGAGCGCGCGGGCGCGCGCCCCGAGTGCGCCGCGGGCGGCGAGGCCGTCGTCGCGCCCGCCGCCGAAGTTCGCCGCCGCCAAAGGCCGGCGGAAGGCCCAGGCCACGGCGGTGCCGGGGGCCTCTTCCGCCAGCGCCGCGAGCGCCTCGACGACGTTCATCGCGGAGTGCCCCGCGCCGATGACGAGGACCCGGCGCCCGGCGTAGTCCGCGCGGTCGCGCCCGAGTGGGTCGGGGATGCGGTAGGCGACGCGCCCCCCGCGCTCGCCGGGGGCGGGCAGGCCGTGCGCGCCGACGGGGTTGGGTGTGCCCCAGGTGCCGGAGCAGTCGAGGACGGCGCGGGCCTCGACCTCCTCCACGCCGCCGGCGGAGGCGGCGACCTGGAGGACGAAGGGCGCGTCCTCCCGCGTGCCGTCGCGCTGCAAGTCGTGGTGGCGGCGCGAGACGCCGACGACGCGCGCGCCGAGGCGGAGGCGCGGGGCGACGGTGGGGTGCGCGGCGAGGGGCGCGAGGTAGTCGCGCACCAACTCGTCGCCGGTCGGGTGGTGCCCCGGGTCCGGCGCCGACCAGCCGGCGCTGTGGAGGAGGCGCACCGCCGCGGCGTCCGTGTTGAAGCGCCAGGGCGAGAACATCCGCACGTGCCCCCAGGCGCGCACCGCCGCGGCGGGCGCGTCACCGGCTTCCAGCACCACGGGTTCGAGGCCGCGTTCGAGGAGGTGCGCCGCGGCGGCGAGGCCGACAGGCCCGCCGCCGATCACGGCGACGGGGAGAGAGGTGGGCGTCATCGTGCGGCGGCCTTCCGGCGCGGGGTGGAGGGGGACTCGTCGGCCGCGGCCGGGGCGCGTCCTGGCACGCAGGCGGCGACGCCGCGGCCGCAGCAGTTCTCGGTGAGGAAGCCGACGAGGGCGTTCATGGCCGCGAAGTCGGCGGCGTAGATGAGTTGGCGCCCCACCCGGCGTTGGGTGGCGAGGCCGGCGCGCAGCAGGTGCTGGAGGTGGAAGGTGAGGGAGGAGGCGGGCACGCCGAGGCGCTCCGCGATGGCGCCGGCGGCCAGGCCGTCCGGCCCCCGCTCGACGAGCATCCGGTACACCGCGAGCCGGTGTTCGTGGGCCAGCGCGCCCAGGGCACCCACGGCGAGCTTGCCGTCCACCGTTTTCTCCGACACTTCGAGTAATATCGAAGATACCGGGGCGGCCGGGGGTGTCAACGACTTTTCGAGTAGAGTCGTAGAGAAGGGTCGGGAGGCCCGCATGGATGTGGAGATCGCCATCCGCTACTCGGACGATCGGCCCTGCTTGGTCACCGTCAGCAGGCCGGACGGCGGGGTGATCTGGCGCGTCCTCACGCCGCTCGCCGGCATCCCGGGGAGCGTGGCGGAAGGGCTACGGGAGGCCCGGCGGCTGTTCGAGGCGGCGCCTTGGCCCGGCTGTCGCCCCAACTGACGCGGGCCCGGCGCCTGACACCCTGTCGAAGATCGGGTGGCCGCGTTGCGATTCGCGCTTCGCCCGGCAACTCCCGGGCTTGCGGAGCACTGAAACCGGGGCGTCTGGTCTAGCCACCTTGGTCGCAGGCAAGGACCGGTTTGGGTCGAGGCTGTGTGAAAACGCGGTTGCTGACGCTCGCCGAGAACCGTCCGGTCGTCGCGTTGCGGCGCTTAGCAACAACGCTTCAAACAGGCGCCTCGAACGGCAGCGGAATTGCTAATTGCCGTTACGGCACATCGTTTTCACACAGCCTCGGTCGGGAACAGCGTTCCAAGCGGAGGCGCTTGTGCGCGATGTCCAAGACCGCGGGTCGTCTGCGAAAGACGCTCTAGGCGGGTGGCGCCTGCGGACCTTAAAAGCTGCGGAGGTCCGCAGGGTGGAGCAGTCGGGCCAAGTGGACGGTCAATCGTCGAGCGCGGCGCGCACGGACTCGGCGGCCTTGGCCACCACGTCGTGCGCCTCGGCCGAGCCCAGCGCGATCCGGTCCCAGGCCGCGGCGTTGGCCTCGAAGAGCGCCCGCAGCTCGTCCGTCTTGCCTCCGGCCGCGGCCTTGCCGGCGATGGACGTCCACCACTTCAGCCACGCCGCCCCGTCCGGCGCCGTGATGGCCGCCTTGCCCGGGCGCAGGATGCGCCAGACCGACGGCGGCGAGGGCTCGTCCTTGCGCCGCGGCGCGTCCGCGGGTCCCCGCGGCGGAGCCGCCGGTGGCTTGTGCCGCTCGGCGTCGGGCTGGCCGGGAGGCGCCGCCTGCTGTCGTTGATCGCGGTGGGAGGCCGGGCCGGGCCGGGGCTCCTGCGCCCCGGCCGGCGCGCGCGCCGCGGGCGGACCCGCTTGGGACCGTTTCGCCGGCCCGGCATCGCCGCCGTTCGCGCCGGTCGCGCCGGTCGCGGCTTGGGCGGCGTTGCCGTCGTCGTCGCCCTCGGCGGGCGCGATGTTGAGCAGCGCGCACACGGCGTAGCGGCGCATGTAGGTCAGCTCCGAGCCGAACGCCTGGCTGCCCTTGCCGGCCGCGAAGAGCGGCACCTCGCTGGCGATCCACTGCCCGGAGCTGTGCAGCAGCCGCGTGCGCAGGATTGGCGACCTCTCGCCGCCCGCGCCGGCGCCGACGGTCTGCGTGAGGCTGAGGCCGTTGTCGGCCAGCGGCCCGCGCGTGGCCTCGATCACCGCGCCCAGCGTGGTGTAGCGGCTGCCGAAGTAGGGGTTGTCGCGGTCCTTGGCGGGGTTGCTGAACGCGCCCTGGGCGCGGGCGAGCGCGGCCGCAAGCTCGTTGACGGCCGGGCTTTCGGAGGCGTCCGCGCCGGCGGCGGCTCCGGTGTCGGCGGGAGCGGCGGGGTTCGCGTGCGTGTCCATGGTCACTTCACCTTCACCGTGAGGGTTTCGTCGCCCCGGGCCAGCACCGCGCCCGGGATGGCATCGCCGGCCTTCAGGGCCGCGAGCAGCGCCGCCTTGTCCGGCTCCCGCTTGGTGCGGACGAAGGCCGGGGGCAGCAGGTCGGGGTCGGCGACCTCGACGCGCTCGCCGCCCTCACGGCGGGACGCCGTGAACTCGGGGTCGCGCAGGCGGGGGATGCCGAGGTCGCGCATCGCCTGGTGGACGGCCGCGGCGAGCGCCCCGGCTCGGTTCTCGTGCCGGCGCTGGCGCTCGGCGAGCTGCGCCGCGCGGAACTTGCAGGCGTGGGCCTGGGCGTCCGCCTCCAGGCTGGCGCGGAGCGCGGCGCGCAGCAGGTCGAGCGCGTCGCCGCCCTCGCCGTCCAGCATGTCGAAGAAGAGGGCGTCGTCGTCGCGCAGCTGCGGGTCCTGGTCGAGCAGCCCGGCCGCGACCTGTTCGAGCAGGAAGCGGGCGCGGGAGACGTCGTGCGTGGTCACCGCCTCGGAAGGCATGGCGTTCTCCTCTGTCGGGTGGTGGGTGGTGGCGTGGGCCGCAGGGCGGAGCGGGGCGGGGAGGCCTTTCCGGTGAAGCTCCGCCCCCGCGCTCACCGCTTGGCTTCGCGCGATCGCTCGGGCACGAGGCTGTCGCGGTCGGACACCAGCCCCGGCGCCGCCGCGAGCGCGTAGAGCACCGCCGCCAGCGCCGTCGCGCCGGCCACGATCCGCAAGGTGTTCCTGGTTCTCATGCTCGCCGTCCTCTGCCGTGATCTCCGGTCCGGAGACCCGGCCTGGCGGCCGCTCCGGGGCGGGCGCGGCAAGGGCGCGCGGCACGCGCGGGAGCGGAGCGACGCACCCTTGCGGCGGCCGGCGCGCGAGCGGCACGGCGGCTTCGCCGCTCCTCCCTCCTCCCGTCCCGGCCGCCCTTCAGCGTCCTCCGGCCGTTCGGGCCCGCACGAGGTCGTTCCAGTCCTTGCGCCCGTTCCACGGCCGCAGCCGCTCGCACGAGACGCCCGCCTCAGCGGCCAATCCGGCGAGACGCGCGGCTAGGCGTTCCCCCGCCGCGTCGGCGTCCGTGGCCGCGGTCAGCACGGCGCCGGACCGGCCCGCGAATGCGCGCAGCTCTTGGTCCAGGCAGAGAAGGGTCAGCGGGCCCATGCCCCCCGCGACCGCCGCGTAGAGCGTGTCGGGCCGCAGGCGCTCCACGGCGGCGAGGCTCAGGGCGTCGATCGCCGCTTCCGCCACCGCGAGGCGCGTTGCGGTCCCGCTCGCGCCCCCAGGCAAACGGAACAGCGCCTTGGAGCCGTCGGCCGAGAAGCCGCGCCACGCGGGGCCGCGCATCTCGACGCCGGTCAGGTTCCCCGCCCCGTCGCGGTGCGCGAACCAAGCGCTGGCGCGCGGCCCTTCGCGCACCAGGTCGAGGCGGGCGGCGCGCACCACCACGGCAGCCGGCAGGCCACGCTCGCCGGTGAGGTAGCGCCATGCGGGTGAGCCCGCGGCCACGGGCCGGCGCGCGATCCAACGCTCGGCGGGCGAGCGCGCCGGCTCCTGCGCACGGCGCTTCCGGCCGGCGACAGGGGAGCCGGACGATCCCAGCCCCACGAAGGCCCGTAGCAGGTCGCAGGCCTGGCCGAAGCCGAGGCCGGGGTCGAGGTGGCGCACGAGGTCGAACACGTCGCCCTTGGCCGCGGACAGCGGGTCCCACCAGCCCCGGCCCCCGTGGTTGACGATCAGGATCTCGCCCCGGCCGCGGCGGTACTTGCGGCAGCGCCGGGTGCTTTCACGCCTGTCCAGCGCCCAGCCCGGCTGCAGCTGCTCCAGCAGCACCGCGCAGTTCACCCCCGCCCTGATCAGCTCCCGTTCCTCGTCGATGCCGCGCATGGTCCAACTCCTGTCGATGGGAAGCGGGCGGGACCGTTCGTGCAGCAGCCCCGTCTTCCCCGCCCCGGTCCCGCTCCGGCGGCCTCCGTTTCCGGCCGACACAGGACGGAGGGGTGCCGCAGGGCGCTCGCCCCGGCGCGCCACCCGCGCGCTCACGCGCCGGCTTCCAGGCACAGCGGCGTGGTGGAAAAGGGCGACGGCCGCCGGCGAGGGGGCGGGCGGCGGGGCTTCAGCGCCCGGCTCCAGCGGTCCTTGTCGATCGGCGGCTCCCGTTCCGCGCGCATGCGCGTGCGGGTGTTCCACGAGCGGCCGCGCACCCGGGCTTCTTTGGTCCAGCCGGCAGCGCGCAAGCTGGCGCCGTCTTCGCCGGCGCGGGTGTAGGTGACGATGCGGGCGAAGCCACGCCGCTCGGCTTCCTTGCACGCCCACGCGTACAGTTGCGAACAGGCGTTCCACCGCAGGGCCGCCGGCGCGTCGCGGCGGACGCACAGGCGGTTGACCTCGACGATGCCGCGCCCGTTGAAGGCGCGGGCGACCGGGTTCCCCACCATCACCACGCTCAGCAACGTGGAGCCGTTGGTGATGCAAGCGCCGAAGCGCCACGCGGTCGGGGCGCCGCAGTGGGCGTGGTGGCGCCGCACGAAGCCGGCCGCCACCGCGAAGCGCACCGGCCGGACCACCAGGTTCCAGTCGAGCAGCAGTTGGCCGCAGCCGTCGTCGGCCACCCGCCGCAGCCGGCCGCCGAGCAGCTCCTCGGCGCCGAGCCGGCGGAGCAGGCCGCGCGCCCACTCCGGGTCGTCGGCCATGCCGTGGCAGGCCGCCTCGTGGGAGGCCAAGCAGCACGTCTCCAGCATGAAGGCGTGGTCGGGCCACGCCTCCGCCAGCTCCAGCACGGCCTCCTCGCCGCAGAACGGGCAGGGTGCCGGACGCGAACGGTGTGCGACGGGGGTCGGGATAGGTGTGCACCGGCCGTCGGCACCGAGGTCCTCCTCGACGGCTCGGCGGCGCGCGGCGCGGCTTGCGTGACGCATCGGCCTCATCCTCCTGCTGGGTCTTCCGCTCGAAGACCCGGCCCGCGGGCCGCGCCGCGGTGGGGAGGCAAGGGCGCCGCGCGGCGGCGGGAGCGGAGCGACACCCCCTTGCCGCGCCTCCGCGGGGTGGCAGGGCGTCCGCCCTCGACCGTCCTCCGCTCCTGCTTCTGCTCCCGCTGCCTTTCTCGAGCGGCTCAGAGCGCGGCGGTGGTCTCCTGCCCGTCCGCCGCCACGACGCGGATGGTGCCGCCGCTTCCGCCCTCGGCGATCCGCACCTCGACGGTCCCCGCGCCCAAGGTCCGCAGGCTCCAGCGGATGCCGCGCAGCCCCTCGACGATCCGGGCGACCGCAGCCTCCGCGCCGTCGAGCAGCAAGGTCCGGGCGAGGTCCCGCGCGTCGGCCGCGTAGGCCTCGAGCTGGCTGTCGTAGCTGTCGGCGTCCGCGTCGTCGTTGTGCGCGAAGAAGCACTCGACCAGGGCGTCGGCCAGCGCGCCCGGGTCCGTGCCCTTGGCCACCGCCACGCCCGGGAACCCTGTGTCCCAGCCTTCGGAGGTGAAGAAGAACGGCGCATCCGCCTCGTGCACCACCACGGCCTCGCTGCGGGGCCCGCGGCCGTCGCGCGCCAGCAGCCGGACGCGCACGGCTTCCACGACGCGCTGCTCGTCCGTGGCCGGCGCGGCGGCCTCGCCGGGCCCTGCGGTCCCGGGAAGCTCTTCGGTGCCGCCGTCCTGCCCGGTCACGGTCGCGGCCACGCCGGCGACGATCCGGAGGGCGTCGTACGCCGGGTAGCCGGCGAAGGCGGCGTTCTCCGCCAGCACCGGCGGCCCGCCCTCCCACCCCAGCAGCAGCGGGTGCAGGTTGGCTTGCGCGGCCGTGTCCCCCGCGAGGCCGCCGTCCACCAGCAGCGGCGGCACGCGGGATGCACCCACCACCACGGGCTCGGGCTCGCGGCGGTGGCGAAGCTCGTCGCTGGGCATGGTCCACGGCGCGAGCGCGATTTCGACCGGCGGCAGCGCGATGCCGAGGCGCCCCGCCCGCTCCGCGTCCTTGAACGGCAGCGAGTGATTCGGCTGCAAGGCGACGCACTCCAGGATCGCCCGCTCGCCGCGCGCGCGCATGGCGCGGAAGAAGCCGTTGTCGATCGGCTCGTTGCGCGCCGGCAGCACCAGCCGCAGGTCCGGGGCCTCGGCGACGTCGACGAACACGCTCCAGGTCCGGCCGCTTTCCTCGGCCAGCGAGACCGCGCCCGGGCATTCCACGACGTGGCCATGGAAGTTCAGGTACAGCCGCCTGTCCCAGCGGTGCCGGTCGAACAGGTCGAGCACCTTCGGCCCGCCGTCGCGGAACACGCCGAGGCGCAGCCCTTGCCAGTCCACGACGTGGGCGGCGCCGTCGAGGAAGCCGCGCTGCCCGACGGGCCGGCCGTTCAGCGTAACGGGCAGCGGGTAGAAGCGGCAGGCGCGCTCCAGCGCCGCTCCGGGGCAGGGCTCGGCCACGGGGAACAGCAGCTCGGTGCCGACCTGCGCGTCCGCGTCGGGCAGCACCGCGGCCTCGGCCTCGCCGCAGAACACCTCGCGCGTGAGCGTCACCCTGCGGCCGCGCGAGCGCACGGTGACGCCGCGCGAGGCCAGCGAGAACACGCCCATGCCGGCGGCGTTCTCGGCCAGGTCGGTGCGCTCGTCCCAATCGGACGCGCCGAAGGTGACCAGCTTGGCCATGTCGACTATGCCGCGGCCGTCGTCTCGCACGACCATTGTGGCTCGGCCCTCCTCGCCCAGCAGTTCGACCTCGACGCAGGCGGCGCCGGCGCGACGGCAGTTCTGCAGCGCCTCGGCCAGCACGGTGGGCAGGCCCTGGTTGAACAGCTCGGGGCTCTTGCGCAGCACCTTCTCACCCAGCGCGCCGCGTATGCGGATCACGGTGTCGTCGGAGGTGCGGTCGGCGTTGGTGTCGGTTGCAATCATGGGCGGCTCGCTCCTGCTCGGTCTTCGTGCTCGAAGACCTCGCGGTGCGGCCGGCCCGCGCGGGGGCGGGGCAAGGGCGCGCGCACGGCGCGCGGGAGCGCAGCGACGCACCCTTGCGGCGCCTCCCGCAGGGGGTTGGCATCGGCTTCTTCCAGCTCGCCTCCCTCTGGTCGTGCCTCCCGCTCTGCCGATCCACCCGCAGGTCGCGGAGCGCGCCTCCGGCAAGGGCCGAGACCACCCGCGGGCCGCGCTTGCCCGATCGGAGGGATCTGGCGCCGGCGTTCCGCGAGCACGTCAGCGCGCGTCACCCGCCATGGCCGAGACGCCGCCGGCGGCTCGGGAAGCGCAGCGAGTGGCACGCGGCCCCCGGCGGGAGGGGGCGCCTGTGGACGTGATGGACGATCCGCTGCGCGGAACGCTTGCGCTTCCCCCGCTGCCCCGCGGACAGCGGGGAAATGCTCGGCTTCGACCACGACGCCCACAGGCGCAGCAACATCAAGCGGATGCTTTCGTAGATCCGTTGGAAGCGGGCCTCGGCTTCCCCGGGCTCGGTTCAGACCGGGCCGGACCGCCCCATCCTTTGGACCTCTAAACCTTCGAAGGTGCTTAAAGGGCTACCCAGGCTTGGCCATCACCGCGTTCCGTCCCTGCGCGTCCTGGCGCGCTGTACGGCTTCCTGAATCTTCTCCGCGGGCACGCGGGCCTTGGCGGTGCCGAGCCAAGCCGCGAGCTCCGCGCGGAACCGCTCGGTCATCGTCGTCGCTTTCGGGGCAACGGTGAACCACCCGCGCTTGGACTCGACCCACACGACGCCGGCGCGCCGGGCGATCCTGCCGATGCTAGCCCGGGAGCAGCCGGCGGCCCGCGCCAGCGCGTCAGCATCGGTCTCCGCCCCGACGGGCGGCAGCGAGTCCGCGTCGAAGGGCAACGCGCCGAAGGCGGCGACGGCGTCGCGCAGCCTCGCCTCGCGCGCCCGCAGCCAGCGGGCCTCGAAGGCGCGGGCGGCGCCGCGGGACCGCCTGGCCGCCGCCTCGGCCTGCCAGGCGAGCGCGTGCTCCGCATCGGCGGCCGCGGCGTCCCGGAGCCGGAGCACGCGGTCGACGTGCCTGGCGTGCAGGCCGCGGACGCCCTCGCCCACCAGGAGCGCGTGCAGCGACCAGACCTCGCCGTTGCCGGAGGCGCGCACGTAGGCCCGGATCGGCGCGCCCCCGTCCATGTCCGGCGCCAACTCGTGCGCGACGCCGCGCGGCAGGTGCCCGATCCGCACGGTGTTCCGCCACCAGACCTCGACCGCGTCCGCGTCGTGCGGGTTGTCGGGCCGCCGCACGAGCGACAGGCGGTCCTCAGCCGGCGGGATGCGGAGGCGGCCGTCCCCGCCCAGCTCGTCGGGGGTGGCGTAGTCGTAGAACTGCAAGCCGGCCACGGCGGTCGTGAACCAAGGCTCGCCCGCCGCCAAGCGGCCGCCTTCCGCGCCGGCGTCGGCGGAGGGGTGCGCGGCGAACCAGGCGAGGTCGATCAGGCCTTCGGGATCGAGCATGGATCACCGCCCCGGGGCAGAGGCCGCGACCGGTCCGAGGGGTTCATCTCACCAGCCCCGGTACGCGGCGATCAGCCGGAGCAGGTGCGCGTGCGCCGCCTCGCCCGCCTCCCGCCGCAGCGCCGCGAAGCCTTCGACCGCCGGCGGGTTCGCCGCGGCGTGCCGCTTACCCTTGAACACGGCTTCCGCGTCGGTGTCGTTGTAGAGCGCGAGCACCGCCACCGCCGCGAGGCGTTGGGCGGCCGGGAGCGTTTTCAGGACGCCGGGCATGTCGCGCGTCGGCCGGACCGGGCGGACCCCGTACTGGTCGCCGCGGTCCAAGCGTCCGCGGTCCACCTCCAGCGCCGCGCCGTCCAGGCCGAAGCGGTCGATCCAGGCCGCCAGCTCCGCCGCGAAGTCGACGGCGCCGTCCCGGCCGGCCAGGGCCAGCAGCATGCCCTTCTCGACGGTGTCGAGCCGGTGCGCCGTGCCGACGCTATGGGCGAAGCCGACGCCCTGCCAGCGCGCCCGCGCGGCGCCCTCGTCGATCGCGGCGGTGAGCAGCACCAGCGGCAGGAGCAGGGCGGGGTGGTGGCGGGCGCCGGGGTCCCACTCGACCTCGCACGCCGCGGCGCCGACCCGGATGATGGACTGGCCCGCGGTGGACTCCGCCAGGAGGCGCAACGCGTCCACCACGCCGGAACGCAGATCGGTGAAGTGGGCGACGCTGCCCATCCGCATGCCCCTGCCGCGACGTTGGGGTCTGGATGTTGCGCTCTGGTTGCCGCGTCGCCAAGGGACGGATCACGGCTCGGCCGCTCCGTGCTGCAGGCGGAGCTATGCCGCGTTCGGGCCGCCCCCTCCGGCCGGCGCTTGCGGACGCTCGCCCAGCAGCTCCGGCCCGTTGTTGCGCGGCGAGTTCACCGCCTTGGACACAGGCCAGAACCGCAGCAGATCGTCGGGCGCGGGCCGAAGCAGCCGGGCCGGATCGTCGCACTCCAGCCACGCGGCCCAGTCATCCTCGGCCAAGATCACCGGCATGCGGCCATGGACCGCCCGCATCGGCGCGTTGGCGTCCGTGGTGACGATGGCGAAAGTGCGGACCACCTCGTCACCCTCGCCGCGCCAGTGCTCCCACAGGCCGGCGAAGGCCATCCCGTCGCCCGAGGCGGGGGCTATGGCCATGGGCTGCTTGCCGCCTGGCTCCGCCTTCCATTCGAAGAAGGCGTCGGCCGGAACCAGGCAGCGCCGCTTGGCGTAGGCCTGGCGGAACATGGGGGAGGTGGCGACGGTCTCCGCGCGGGCGTTGATCGGCTCCCGCGCCCCCTTCGCGTCCTTCACCCAGCGCGGCCGCAGCCCCCAGCGGAGGAGGTCCAGGTGGCGCTCGCCGGTGTCGGGGTGGCGCCGCACCACCGGCGCCGACTGCGTCGGGGCGACGTTCCACGACGGCGCCAGGTTGGGGAGCGCGCCGCCGGTGCGGAACAACTGCCGCACCGCCTCGGCCGGCATGGTCTGGACGTAGCGGCCGCACATGCGGGAGGGAGGATACCGCAGCGCCGGCCGCGTGGTCATCAACGGCGAACAGCCGCCGAACACCGGGTCGCAGGGCGAGGTCGCGCGGGGCCGCGCAACGGACGCGCCAGGTACTTCCCGAAAGGCTTGGTTGGCTTGGCTCGGGCCGGAAACCGGCCACCGTGCTCGCTCCGGTCGAGGTCCAGTGCTCGCCATCCTCCCCATGCTCGCGCCGGCAGGACCGGCGCTGCGCGTGGGTCCGGGTGGCTGCGCGCTTCCCTCGACCTGCGCTGCGCGCGTCGGCGTCCGGGAGGGGTCGGGACGGAGGGCGTCCCGGCGTTTCGACGCCGCCTGCGGCGCGCGTCGAACAAAGGGCAGGTATTGGGGCGCTTTTCCCTGGCCCAAGCCGCTTGCTCGTTAAGCTACTCAGGGCAGAATTGCCGTTGATGATGTTGAGCCGAACCTCCGTTGGCCTGTTCCTGGCCGTCCTGGCGGTGCCCGTCGCAGCTTTCCCGGCCCCGGACTGCGGATGGGTCGAGCCGCCGCGGACCTACCCCGACGGCGTCCGCTGGACCTGCGACGCCGTGGACTGGTCGGACGGCGACACCCTCATGGCCAAGTGCGAGGGGCTGGCCGGGGCGGTGTCGATCCGGGTGCGGCGCGTCGACACGGACGAGCGCGGCGAAAGCCGGTGGTGGCAGGCGCGCGAGGAGTTGCGGCGCCGGACTGCCGGCCACCCGTTGACGGTGCTGCCGCGCCACCGCAGCCACCGGCGCGTGGTCGCCGACGTGCTGGCGGGCGGCGTGAACGTCGGCGCGGCGATGGACGCGGCCGGGTGGTCCAAGGCGGAGTGCCCGAAGCGGTAGCCCGCCGGCCGGACGCGAAGGCCGAGCCACGCCGCGCAGGCCGCCCGCCAGGCCAACCCCGTCAATCCGAGCGGCGCGAGGTCCAGTGCTGCGCCAGCCGTCCCCTCCGCACGGCCCCCGCCGTCTGCCAGCGCTCGCCTCGCGGCACGTCGCGGGACGGCGCGCGGCGCGGCTCCGCGGTCCTCGCCACCCTCGGCTCGGGCACGACCGCTGATGCTCGCGCGGGCCGCTGCACGGTGATCGGAGGCGGCGGCGGCGGGGCAGGGGCCTCGACCCGGAGCGCCGGTCGTGTGGCCCGCCAAGCCTCCAGGTCGCGGCGTTGCCGCCCGCCTTCGGCGATCAGCCGCTCCAGCGTGCCGGCGGTCTCGAACAGCGCGCCGTCGCGCGTCGCCAGCACGGCCTCGCCACAGACGCGGAAGACCTTTCGCTGCATCGAGAAGCGCTGGACCTGGGCTGGCGTCGCCGTCCGGAACGAAACGCCGCACGCCTCGGCGTCGGCGACCTGGGCGGGTTCAAGATCCACGCGAAGTCTCGGAGGGGGTGATGATCGGCGCGGCGGCTCAGAGCGCCTCCGCCACGAACTTCCTTTCCCAGTAATGGAACACCGAGGCGAGCACCACCTCGAGCTTCATCTCCCCGCCATCTTTCATGATGATGCCGACCCTGACCGTCTTCACGTAGTCGGACGCCGGCACCTCGGCGAAAGAGACATGGAAGCCGTACGTTTCCTCCAGGCCGGTCCACTGCACCTGGACGCTGGGCCGATCCAGGTGTGAGCCGTGCTTGCCGTAGTCGCACAGGTCGCGGATGACCGAGATGTCGGGGCACTCACCCACGACGTGGTCACGGTACACGTTCAATGCCGCCTTGAACGTGAGACCCGGCTGGATGTGCAGCTTCGCGGGATCGGTCTGGAAATAGTGCGACGTGAGGTGGTCCACGATGTGGTTCGTCAGCGTGCAGCACGAAATCGTCCGGCGGATCGAGGCCCGGTCGGCCTTGAAGTCTTGGTGCTCCGCGCGGACGATCTCGAAATACTGGGCAGGCGTGAGATTGAAGCTCATCGGTCGTCCTGAAAAGACGGTTTTTCACCGGCCTCAAGGACCGGATCAGTCGGTCCCGTAGCGCACCCGCACATCGAAGCTCAGCGTCGGCCAGCTCAACCGGCAGGTAGCGATGGCCGGCCACGGAGTCCAGTCGGCCGAGAAGAAGCCGACCCGCCACGCCCCGTCGGGGCAAGAGAAGCGCTCCACCTTCCGCAGCGGCCACGTCGTGCCCCAGTTCTGCCAGAGCCAGCGCAGCGCCCCGGGCGCATCCGGCCCGAGCTTCAGGACTTCCCACGGCACGGGCACGAGTTGGTGGAGGTCGAGCGGCACCGCCTTGGAGCGGCCGACCCAGGCGCAGGCCTCCTCGTGCTCGTCGCGGAACGCCTCCTTGACCTCCCGCGCCACGATCTTCACGCCTTGGAGGCTGATCGTCCGGCCCGGCTGGGTCAGCATCAGCGACAGCCAGCGCTCTTCCAGCGCGTCGTAGTCGTGGACCCAGGGCACGTGCCCGGCGCCGGCGGCGGCCTGGCGGAAGGACCACAGCGCATCGCCGTCGCCCTTCACGGTCAGCTCCTGGTACAGCCAATCGGGTTGCGGCAGCGCCAGCACGTCCGGCGGCGCGTGCGGCGGCAGGACCGGTTGCGCGATCGTCGGGGCGGGCGAGGGGCGGCGGGGGCGCCGGCCGCGCTTGAGGACCGCCCCGCCGTCCACCGTCTCAAAGGCCGACGAGCTTGGCCGGGCTCTCGCCGAGCAGCTTGGCCCGCCGGACGTAGCCGCGCATCGTCTTCACGTCCTTGTGGCGCGTGTGGCCCATGATCGCCTCGTCGCGCGCCCCCGCCTGGTAGGCCTCGGTGATGAAGCCGGCGCGCAGGCCGTGCGGCGAGAGCCGCTCCAGCGCCGCCGCGGTGAGGCCGGCCAGCGCGACGCGGCGCCGGAAGATCTTGGGCAGCGAGTCCGGGTGCAGCGCCTCCGCTTCGACCTTGCCCCAGCGGTCCACCTTGCGGAACACCGGGCCGTAGCGGCACTCCGAGTCCCGCAGCCACGTTTCCATCGCGCGCACCGGGCAGGTCTCGGGCTTGGCGCCGCGCGGCACGCCGACCTCGGCGCCTTCGCCTTCCTGGTCGGTCTTGGCGCGCGGGATCAGCAAACGCATCCCGTCGGCGGCGAAGGCCAGGTGCTCGCGCTCGACCGCCGCCAGTTCGGAGCGGCGAAGCGCCGCGGCGAAACCGAGCAGCAGCAGCGCCCGGTCGCGCTTGCCGGTCAGGCCGGTGTCGCAGGTGGCGACGAGCCGCCGCAGCTCGGCGGTGCCGACCGCCGCCGCGCGCCGCTGGGGCGTGCCGTGCCGGCGGAGGATGCCGGCCAGCGTGTCGCGGATCGCCGGGTGGTCCGGCATCCAGGCGATTCCCCTCATGCGATGGGCGCGGCCGATCGCGGCCAGCCGGCGGCCCAGCGTGGCCCTGGCGTGGCTGACGGCCATCGACGCCAGGTAGGCGGCGACGGTGGCCGGCTCGGCCGGCAGCGCGCGGACGCCGCGCCCGTGGCACCACGCCGAGAAGTCTTCCCAGTCCGCCCGGTAGGCGCGCAGCGTCGCCGGCGACAGCGCCTGCCGGGCGTAGTCGGCGGCGAGCGCCAAGTCGGAGGCGGGCAGGGTGGCGACGTCGGACATGACGCGAATCCAACAGGTTAGGGCCAGCAAGGCAAGGATTATGGCATAACTAGCTAAGGCCTGAGAATCGCGGTTATCGGGCCTTAGCGGCAGGGCAGGGGCTCGGCCGGTTTCCCCGCGGGCGGGTCCGCACTGGCATCGACCCGACGCAAGCGCCACCAGTCCCGAAGCGGGAACCGGGCCGACTGCTGCGCGGGACCGCACCTTTCTTGAGCCATAGCGGCTTACGCGCCTACGGCAGGTCGCCGAAGCGGCGACCTGCCGTCTCCGGATACACCGCTGTAGCTCATTTGGCGTTTTGCAGCCAAAAAGTCGTGTCTTTGCCAAACGAAGCTGAGAACCGCTTGCGGTGAACAGCATTCCGTGTACGTTGGCGTTTTAACCCCAAAAATGAGCGAGACGCCAAATGCACCGGGCCAAAACCAAGGCGAAAGCGACAGTATTTCGGGTTCGTTTGACGGTCTGTGCCCTGGACCCCTGGCTCCGCCTGCCCGCGGAGCGCCTCCGGAAGCGGCTGGTCGGCACCGGCAGCATGGTGCGCGCGGCCGTGCACGACGCCTTCGGACGGCCGTTCACGAAGGGTCTCGACAGGGAGTGGAGCGCATCCGAACAGGCGATCGTCATCGCTGTCACGTCGCTCGCTCCCCGCGCGGCACTGCTGGAATTCGACGACCTCCTGGGCCCCCTCGTGGCGTCCGGCAGGGTGGTAGCGGAGGTCGTGGTTGGAGGCCGGTGGCGCGCCCTCAATGATGCCTTGTACCCGTCCGGCCAGCCGGCCCGTTCGTTGCGGCACGCCCTGGGCTGAACGCTTCCGCCCGGCCCTCACGAACCACGCTCCATAGAGGACGGTCATGCCACGCTTGAAGTCGGCCGAAGTCGCCGATCAGATCACCGACGGCGGGTTCGTCACGGTCGACGCCTTCCGGCGCTCCGCAGAGACCTTGTGCCGCCGGATCTCCGATGAAGGCTGGAAGATCGCCCTCGGAACGTCATCGGACCGGCCCGTCTACCTTGTGGAAGGGTTCGATGATGCGACCCTCGACGACCGAGCCGACGCCGTGGAAGTCGATTTGGAGGACGTTCGGGTGAGCGCCACCTGGAACGCGATGTCCGTCCACATCAAGGCCAACGACACTTGCTACGTCCTGAAAGGCAGCGACGATCAGCCCATGGGTCTCATCAGGATCCACCCCGACTTCGACCGCAGCCGCATCCTCCGCTTCGCAAGGCAGCACACGCAGCGTGAGCGCGACCAGCGCCTCTCCAGGATCCAGCAAGACGTCACCGCGATACGCGAGGCCCTCGTGGCCCGAGGCATCATCGCGCCCGAGTGAAGCGTTCATCGCCGGCGCTGGCGCTCCGCTGGCTCGCGAATAGCATCGCGCGATCCTGAAGTGGGAAGGCGGCGGACCGGTGCCCGCCGCCTTTCTCATCAGCCCCCAACGCGGTCGGGTCATCGGTCGACCGGAAGCCGATCCTTCATCGCAGCCGCTGTCCGGTGTCCCAGGCGCAGAACGGGTAGGCGGCCGTCACGCGGGTCGCGTCGCTCTCGTCGAGGACGACGAGATCGCGCCGACGCAGCGCGCCCAGGATCGACGCGACCTCCCGCTCGTCCACGCCGGTACTGGCGGCCGCCCACCTCGCGGATGTCCGGAAGCGGATCGCCGACCTGCGGGCGATGGAGCGGACCCTGGCGGCTGCAGTCCGCCGATGCGACGCGGGCGGGGCGCCCGAATGCCCGCTGATTGAGGCCCTGTCGTCGGGCGCCGCGTTGCCCACCTGATCATTGTGGAGCCGACTCGGGAGTGCCACCTCGCGTTTCGCTTCCACGATCCGGAGGCGGCGGCATCCTCGTGCAGGGTCTTCCCTTCGGTCCCGCCGACGCCCGCCGTGCGACGGCCTGGGCCGCACTTCCCCGCCAGGAACCGGGCGGGCGGTGCGGCGTCCCGTGGCCAGGGAGGGCTTCTTTCTTCGGCTCCGCACCCGTCAGCGTCCTCCGCTCGGGCCGGTCCTCGGCACTCGATTGGAAACCGCAGTCCCGGCACGGCCAGCAATTCGGCCGGCCCCCGACGCGGATCACGTCCCGCCGAGAGTTGACGTATTAAGTTGACGCTGAAGGTTGACGGCCTAGATTTCGAGTGGATCGTCAACCCGAGGAGGCCGACATGGATGCCCAGGGACTGGAGTGGCGGGCCGCCGGCGACCTGCCCGCCGGGTCCGCGGGCATCGCGCGCCTCGCCGCCCGCATCGAGGCCTCCGCCGTCGTGCTGAGCGCCGAGGCGGCCGAACGCGGCATCACGATAGCCCTAGGGGGGAAGCCGGCCGGACGGCCCCGCGCGCCCCGGCGGCAGGCGGCGGACCACCTCGCCTGGTTCGAGTCGGTCGTCTGGTCGTCCAGGCTGCGGCTGGTCGAGATCAAGGCCGCTTTGGAGGCGTTCGGCCGCATGGAGCGGCCCGGCGACGCCGAGGCGCGGGTCGTCCGCTACCTGGCCGACCTCACGCCGCTGCGCGTCCAGCTGGTCAGGTTGTCGCGGAGGGACCCGCGCCGCGCCATGCAGGAGACGGCGAGGCAGCTGGACGCCCTCGACGTGCACCTCGCCTCCGCCGCCGCCCTCCTCGGCGACCCGGGCCTCGCCGACGCCCCGGACGAGGAAGCCGACGGCGGGACGGCGATCGAGGCCCCGGACGACGGCGCGGCGGCGTTCGAGCGCGTCAGCGCCGAACTCCTCGACCGCGGCGGCGGGGGCATGTCGCTCCGCGAGGCGGCGGACGCGCTCGGCACGTCCAAGCAGGCCCTGCACAAGCGCATACACGCCGGGACGGCGCTCGGCATGATGCGCGGGCGGGAGATCGTCGTGCCGCGGGCCCAATTCGCCGACGGGGACGCCAAGGCCGGTTTCCTGCCGGGCATCCCGGAGGTGCTCGCCGCGTTCCGGGAGGCCGGGGAGCGGGGGTGGGGCGCCCTCCAATTCCTCGTGGAGCGGGACCCGAACCTCGGGCGGCCGCCGATCGACGCGCTGCGCGAGGGCCGGGTCGAGGCGGTCGTGCAGGCCGCGAGGGCCCACCTCGGCCTGGACGAAGGCTGACGCCGCCCCGATGCCGGCGGCCGCGGCGACCGGACCGGACCTGCCGGCCGGCGGGGGCTTCCTGCCCCACCGGCTGCCGGCCGGGACGGAACTCCACCGCATACACTGGGCGGAGCGGGATCCCGTGTTCTTCGGGCCCAAGCCCGGCCTCCCGCCGGCGAACAGGTTCGACGCGCCGGCCGGCGAGTACCGGACCTTCTACGCCGCCGAGCGCTTCGAGGGCGCCTTCGTCGAGACGGTGCTGCGCGACCCGCGCCGGCGGCTCGTCGCCCCGGCGAACGTCGCGGCGCGCGCCTGGACGGCGGTGGCGCTGCGCCGCGACGCGGTCCTGGCGAAGCTGTTCGACGAGGGGCTGCGCTGGCACGGCGTGGACGGGTCGATCAGCGCCATGGGCGACTACGGGCCGCCGCGCGCGGTCGCCCTCGCGCTGTTTTCGCGCTTCCCCGGGCTCGACGGCATCGCCTACCGGTCGCGGCACAACAACGGCCTCCTCTGCTACGCGGTGTTCGACCGCGTCGCCGCGGACGACCTGGTCCCCGGCCCCACCGTGGCCCTTTCCGGCCGCATGGACATGGCCGAGCGCGTGGTGCGCGAGCACGGCGGCGCGTTCGACCGCAGCGCCGCGGTCCCCCCGCCGGCCGCCGACTGACCGTGGCCGCCGCGCCGGGAGCCGTTTCCTGCTCCACGGCGGCGCCCGCCGGGGTGGAGTGCGGGTCGCCGGAGTCGACTCCGCCGCTCTCGCCGCAAGAGGCATGCCGGCCCGGTGCGGCATGGTCGCGCCGACCCCGCCGCCCTCCAGCGGCCCCCACGGCGCGTCGAGGGCGCGGCGGCCCGTCGTCCAGCGGTGACTGCATCGGCTGCCCTTCGCCCGCCCTCGGCGCTCCGCGAAGGCCTCCGCAACCGCGGCATCGCCGGCCGGGCCACGACGGCGCTTCCATTTGTTCGGCTTTTGTTCTTATGGTGCGCGGCGACCGTTCAGGACCCGTGATGCTCCACCCCGCCGCGCTCGATCCCGCTTCCCTGCCCACGCCCCTGCTCGGCCGCCTGCTGCCGGCCGGCTTCCCCTCCCCCGCCGACGACTACCTGGACGGCGAGATCGACCTGAACCCCTACCTGATCGAGCGGCCGGCCAGCACCTTCCTGATGCGCGTCGCCGGCGAGAGCATGAAGGGCGCGGGCATCCTGGACGGGGACATGGTGGTCGTGGACCGCAGCGTCGCGCCGCAGTCCGGGCACGTCGTGGTGGGCGTGGTGCACGGCGAGATGACGCTGAAGCGCTTCCACCGCCTCAAGAACGGCCGCGCCGCGTTGCAGGCCGAGAACCCCGACTTCCCGGAATTCGTCATCGGCGAGGAGCTGCCGGCCGAGATCTGGGGCGTCGTGGTCGGCGTGGTCCGCAAGCTGCGCTGACGTGCCGTGGCCGCGGCCCCGCCCTTCGCGCTGATCGACGGCAACAACTTCTACGTGTCGTGCGAGCGCGTCTTCGACCGCCGTCTCGAAGGAGCGCCGGTTTTGGTGCTTAGCAATAACGATGGATGTGCTATTGCCCGAAGCCAGGAGGTCAAGGCGCTCGGCATCAAAATGGGCACGCCAGCGTTCAAGATACGCGATCTGATCGCCAAGCATTCGATCCGCGTGTTCTCCTCGAATTACACGCTCTACGGCGACATGAGCCGCCGCGTCAACGCCGTCATCGCGGACTTCTCACCCGACGTCGAGGTCTACTCGATCGACGAGACCTTCCTCGGCCTCGCCGGCTTCGCCCGCCGCGACCTGCCGGCCATGTGCCAGGACCTGCGCGCCACGGTCGCGCGCTGCACCGGCATCCCGACCTGCGTCGGCATCGGCCCGACCAAGACGCTGGCCAAGCTCGGCAACGCCGCGGCGAAGAAGCGGCCGGAGTTCGGAGGCGTCTGCGATCTGAGCGGAGAGGGCCCGCGCGCGGCGGTGCTGCGCGCCTTCCCCGTCGAGGACGTGTGGGGCATCGGCCCGGCCACCGCCGCCAAGCTGGCCGCGCTCGGCATCGCCACCGCCGCCGGCCTGCGGGACATGTCGCCCAAGCAGGCGCGCGCCCTCGGCACCGTCACCCTGGAGCGCACGGTGCTGGAGCTGGGCGGGCTGTCCTGCCTGGCGCTGGAGGAGGTGGCCCCGCAGCGCAAGGGCATGGCGGTGACGCGCTCCTTCGGCCGGCCGGTCACGTCGCTGGACGAACTGCGCGAGGCCGTGGCCGCCTACGCGACGCGCGCCGGCGAGAAGCTGCGCGCGCACGGCGTGGTCGCCGGCCAGCTCGCCGCCTTCTTCCACACTTCGCCGCACCGGGACGGGCCGCACCACCACGGGCAGCGCTCGACGCGCTTGGTGCCGATGACGGCGGACACGCGCGGGCTGATCGGCGCCGCGCTGCGCTGCGTGGAGGCGGCGTGGCGTGGCGGGCGGGGCTGCCGCTACGTGAAGGCCGGCGTGCTGCTGGACGACCTGTGCCGGCCGGAGGACGCGCCTCCGACCCTCTTCGCGGCCCCCTCGCCCAAAAGCGGCGCGCTCATGGCGGCCGTGGACCGGGTCAACGCCAAGCATGGCCGCAACACCCTGTTCCCAGCGGCCATGGGCATCGAGCGCGGCTGGAAGCTGCGCGCGGCGCACCACTCGCCACGCTACACCACTAGGCTCGACGAGCTGCCGCGCGTGCGCGCTTAGCAGAATCCCTCGAACCGCCTCCCTCCGCTTGCCCGGCATGGGCTGACGTGATCCGAACGGCCTGCGCTACGCCGACTTGGCCCGACCATGCCGCGGCGTCGCGGCTGGCCATGAAGGGGTGCCGTCGAGCGGACGGTGAAGGAGCGATGGCCGGCGGGCATCCACGGCCGCGGCCACCCGGCTCGCGGCCTCCGCCACGGCCTCGTGCTCCCAAACGCGGACCACCGTCCAGCCGGCCGCCGCGAGACGGGCGTCAGTATCAGCGTCGCGGCGGCGATTCGCTTCGATCTTCTCGCGCCACCACCCCGCGTTCGCCTTGGGCCACGTCATGTGGATCGGGCAGCCGTGCCAGAAACAGCCGTCCACGAACACCGCCACGCGCGCCGCGGGGAAGGCCACGTCCACGCTCCGCGTCATCCCGGGCAGCAGGCGGCGGTGCAGGCGGAAGCGGAAGCCGGCCCGGTGCAGGGCCGACCTGAGGCCGCGCTCAAGCGCGTTGTCGCGGCCCTTGGTCGCCCGCATCCGGCGGCGGGCCTGCGGCGACGAGGCTGGAGGGGGAGCGCCCATGGCTGTTAGTTGATGCCGCATCCCCGCGAACACCCCCAAGGCCAAATTGAGTGCACTTACAAAACGTATGGGCTCCGGTTATGCTCCCGCCCCCTCTTCTTCGGATGCCACTCGAGCCCATGGACGGCGGGAGCACAGTTTCTGCCACGGACTTCGACCGCGCCCTGGCCTCGCTCCTGGCGGACCACGAGCGGCAGGGCGGCCGCCTCTCCCAGGCCCAGGTCGACAGGGCCGCGGAGAGGCGCGGCCTCGACGGGGTCTCCCTGCTGGCGCTCTGCGCGGCGCTGCGGGCGCGTGGCGTCGCGGTCGCGGAAGCGCCGGAGGTCCGCGAAGCGCAAGGCCTGGGCAACCAGCGCAAGCTGCGCGCCGCCCTGGTCGCCTTGCCCGGGCTCCGGGCCGCGCTCGCCCACCGCCTCCTGCCGCAAGCGGAGGAGGAGGGCCTCGGCCGGCGGATCGCGCTCGGGCGCCGCGTGGCGGTCGACGTGGCCGCGGGCAGCATCCGCTCGGATTGCCCGGACGCCGCGCGCGCGCTGCGCCTCGCCCACGAGGCGCGCGAGAGCCTCGTGGTGCACAACATGCGCTTGGTGGTCAGCGTCGCCCGCCGCTACGCGCACAGGGGCGGGCTCGACCTCGCCGACCTGGTGCAGGAAGGCGTGTTCGGCTTGGCGCGGGCGGCCGAGCAGTACGACCACACGCTCGGCTTCAAGTTCTCCACCTACGCCGTTTGGTGGATCAGGCAGGCGGTGGGGCGCGCGGCGGACAACCAGGGCCCGATGATCCGCCTCCCCATTCATCGTGCCGAGCAGGTCCGGAAGCTGCAGTCGACCGAAGCCAAGTTCATGCTGACCACCGGCCGGCGGCCATCCATCCCGGAGCTCGCGGCGGAGCTCGATTGGCCGCAGGACGCGGTGCTTCGTGTCAGGCACGCCGCGGGCCTGAAGGTCTTGTCGCTCGACGCCCCGAAATCGGCCGACGAGCCGGCGGCGCCCGGCGCGCGTTCGCTGGCGAGCGCAATCCCGGCGGAAGCGCCGAGTCCTGAGGAGATACTGGTGGAACGACAGCTAGGCCGCGAGTTGCGCGCCGCGATGGCGTCCGTGCCCGCGCGCACGCGCACGGTCCTCGAGATGCGCAGCGGCTTCTGGCCCCCTGGGCCGATGACGCTTGAGGAGGTGGGCCAGCGCTACGGCGTGTCCCGCGAGAGGATCAGGCAGATCGAGGCCAAAGGACTGAAGGCCCTCGGGCACCCGGCGCGCGGCCGTCGCCTCCGCACGTTCCTCGGACCATGAGCGCGGTGGCGCCGCTTATGCGGGACGAAGAAGCCGCGGAGCGGTTCGTGGGCTGGCTCGAAGCCGAGGTCCTCGCCGCGGCGCGGGGCGACCGCGACTCCACGTCCGAGAACGACCCCTCGGGCAAATACTTCCTCGGCCGCCTCGCCTCGGAGGACGCCGTCGCCAACGGCGGCTTGGGCGATCGCGGCGAGCGGCTTGAGCCCTGCGCGATCGGGCTGCGGCTCCGCCCGGCCCTGTCCGGGGCGGGCCCGTGGCACCTGCGTGCCCGCGTCCGGTGCCTCGCTTGGTTGCGGGTGGACGAAAGGGCTTGGCGCAAGTCGCTGCCGGTGGACATGGCCGTCGATTGCCTCGTGGGCCCCGGCCGCGGGACCTGGCGCTTCGGGGAGGCGGAGCTGCGCGACGCGCTCAGGCACGCGACGGGCACGGAGGCATTCACCGCGGAGCTGCGCGTCGAGGTCGCGCCGGGGCGGGACGGGCGCCCTGAACTGATCGCCCAGCTGGTGAACACCTCGCCGGACAAGCACCCGGATCCGAGGGTGGACAAGGGCACGCAGCTCTACGAATGCTGCCTTGAGGTGGACGGGTTGGCGACCTCCCCGTTCAAACTCGAAGCCCTCCCGGATTCGTTCCGCTACGACCGCGACGTCCCGGCGTACGGGCTCAACGTCGGCATCGCCGCCGGCGCGGGACGCTTCGCGAGCGTGGACGCCCCGGCGTGCTCGAGGCGCCGCCCGGAATTCTGGCCCCCCGATCGGCCCGAGCCGCCCGATCTGCGCTTCGCGACGCTGGCGCGCGACCCGATCCCGTCGCTGGCGGGGCTCGTGCGCGAACTCGCCGCGTGGGGGGACGAGGTCTGGTCCGGCGCGACGCTCGGCCGGCGCGCGGCCGAAGGGGGATGGTCGCCCACGATGGCCGCGGAGGCCCGCCAAGCCGCGTCCGATTTCGCGGCGGAGGTGGGGCGGATGGAGGCAGGGCTCAGGCTCCTACGGTCCGACGAGAGACTCGCGCGCGCGTTCCGGCTCATGAACGACGCCATGGGGCGCTCCGCGCACGGCCGGTACGAGGGCTGGCGGCCGTTCCAGACCGGCTTCCTGCTCGCCAACCTCAGCTCGGTCGCCTCGCCGTCCGCCGAGGCCGGCATCGCCGACATCGTCTGGTTCGCCACGGGCGGCGGGAAGACGGAGACCTACCTGGGCCTCCTCGTCACCGCCGCCTTCCACGACCGGCTGCGGGGCAAGTCCGACGGGATCACGGCCTGGAGCCGCTTCCCGCTCCGCATGCTGTCGCTCCAGCAGACGCAGCGCTTCGCCAACGCGCTGGCCGGGGCGGAGATGGTCCGCCGGGCCGAGCGGATAGGCGGCGCGCCCTTCTCCCTGGGATTCTTCGTCGGGCAGTCGTCCACCCCGAATTCGCTCAAGCACGAGGCCAGGAGCGATGACCCCTGGGACCCGGAGGACGACGCGAAGCTCGCCAGGGCGCAGGTTCTGGACGCCTGCCCTTTCTGCCGCGGCAAGTCGGTGAGCGTGGCGTTCGACCGCGTCCTCTGGCGCCTCGAACACCGCTGCGGGAACACCGCCTGCGAGTGGCCCGAGCGTGCCTTGCCGGTGTTCGTGGTGGACGACGAGATCTACCGCTTCCTGCCCACCGTGGTGGTGGGCACACTGGACAAGGCGGCCAGCATCGCGATGCAGGCGTCCATGCGGGGCTTCGTCGGGGCGCCGCTCGGCCGCTGCCCGCAGCCCGGGCACGGTTGGACCTACGCCGCACGCTCGTCCCGGCCCGCCGGATGCCTGGTGCCCGGATGCCCCGCCAAGCGTCCATCCGCGCTGGGCTGCGACCCCGCCCTCTTCGGCCCCTCCTTCCGCCTCCAGGATGAGCTGCACCTCCTGCGCGACAGCTTGGGGGCGGTCGATTCCCACTACGAGGCTCTGTACGACGACCTGCAGCGTGAGCTCTGCGGATCGCCGCCGAAGATCCTCGCGTCGTCCGCGACGCTCTCCGGCTACTCGAAGCAGGTGGACGTGCTGTACCGCCGCGAAGCGCGCGTGTTCCCGCAGCCAGGCCCGTCCCCGCGCGACAACTTCTGGGCCACCCCCTCGGACCGCTTGATGCGCCGCTACGTCGCGGTCGCGCCGCGCGGGGTGACGATCGAGTATGCCGTCGACCGCCTCCTGAGCGTGCTGCAGGGCGCCGTCAGGCGGTTGGTGGCCGATCCTGCCGGCGTCTGCGCCGCCGCCGGCGTGGATCCGTCCTTCGGACCCATGCTCGTCAGCCTCTACGGCACGGACGTCGTGTACGGGAACACGTTGCGGGACCTGGACGCGGTCGAGCGCTCGGCGGAGACGCAGATCCGCGTCGACGGCCCGGTCAACACCGCCTCGCTCACTGGCCGGACCGGCTTCGACGAGGTGCGCCAGGTTCTGGCGCGGCTCGACGAGCCGGAGCCCGACTTCCGCGACCGGCTGCACGTCGTCGCGGCGTCCTCCATGATGTCGCACGGCGTGGACGTGGACCGCCTGAACGTGATGGTGATGCTCGGGCTGCCGCTCGGCTCGGCCGAGTTCATCCAAGCCACGGCCCGCGTGGGGCGCCGCTGGCCCGGCCTCGTGCTGGTCGTGCACAAGATCGGCCGCGAGCGGGATGCCGCGGTGTTCAGGGACTTCGAGCGGTTCGTCGAGCACGGCGACCGCTTCGTGGAGCCGGTGCCCGTCACGCGGCGCAGCCGGAGGGTGCTCGAACGCACCGCGGCCGGCCTTGAGCTGGCGCGCTTGCTCATGCTCCACGAGCCCGCCGCGGGGCAGCCGCTCACGCTCATCTCCCACCTGCGCCGGTACTTGGCGGCGACGCCCGGCGTCCTCGCCAGGGATCGCGACTCCCTGCTCGAAGCGCTGGCCACCGACGCGGCCCTGGACGAGGGATTCCGTGCCGACCTTGCCCATTGGTTCGAACTCTTCGGCCGCAACATCGCGTCGCCTCCTCCCGACGCCCGCTTCCCGTCCGACGCTTGGCCCAAGGGCAGGCCCATGCTGTCGTTGAGGGATGTCGAGGAGCAGGTGCCGGTGGTCGGGGGGCGTACGAAGTGAGGGATACTCGCAGCGCGTCGCAGGTGATGTTCGGCTTCCTGCCGGAGCAGACCGTGGACGTCCGGGGCGGCGTGTGGAAGGTGAAGCGCTGGCGCGACCCGGAGATCGAGCGGAGCGTGCACGCCGAGGGGCTGCGGACCGAGCTGAGGCGGCTCGCGTCGCCCTGGCAGCGCGCCGGACTGGACGACGGCATGGCCGCCGACATGGACCGCGGTGCCGATGTCGGCGTCGTGAGCGTGAGCCGCGACAACGGGGTCCAGCTTGAGCCGTACCCGCGGGCATGGGTCTGCAAGGGCTGCGACTGTGTGCAGGACACCCCGGACGCGCCGTGCCCGTGCGGCGACAGGCGCGCGCGGGGCCAGATGCCCTTCGTCGGGTTCCACGAGGCCTGCGGGTCCATCACGGAGCCCCCAATCCCCCGCTGCCCCGCGCACAACCGGGTTCGCGTGCGCTGGCCGGGCACGGCGTCCGCCAGGGAGATCCGCTTCGAGTGCCCGGTGTGCGACAGGTCTCTCCGGCGCGGCTTGGGCAGCCGCGCCTGCGACTGCGGCGGCGGCAACTTCACGTTCACCGTGCACCGCGCGGCGTCGGTGTACACGCCGCGGTCCTGCGTGATCGTCAACCCGCCGACGCGGGAGAAGGTGCGGGCGCTCACCGAAGCCGGCGGGCCGGCCCGCGCGCTGGATTGGGTGCTGTCCGGGATGGACGAGGCCGGACCGGCCGGTGGACGCCAGACCCGCGAAGCGGTCGAACGGGAGCTGCGCGCCAGAGGCCTCCCGAGCACGGCGATCGCCGCGGCGCTTGAGGCGATGGCGCGCGAGGGTCACTTCGCCGCGGACGCGGGGTCCGTCGACCTGCCTGCGCCCCGCCGCTCGGCCGCCGAGGAGGCGGCGGTGACGATGGCCCTCTCCGTCGCGGAGGCCCGAGAGACCGTCCCCCGGATGCTGGCGCGCGCCGCGGGCAAGCCCGCGCTCGTCGAGGCGTACGGACGCCGGTACCCGGCGGCGCTCTCGGCCGCCGGTGTCGAAGCGGTGGATTTGATCGACCGCTTCCCTGTCCTGACCGCGCATTACGGCTACACCCGCGGCAGGCCGGAGCCCGGGGCGGGGAAGTTGCGGACCTTCCGGGACCGGGGAGGACGCTACACGTTGCATGGCGAGCTCGCCGAGACCGAGGCACTCCTGGTGCGCCTCTCTCCACGGCGGGTGGTGGATTGGCTGCGCCGACGCGGCCACGCCGCGCTGCCGGCCTGCGCCGACGACCGTGCCGCTCGAATCGCGGTGCTCCGCGAGGCCGTCGTGCCAGCACCGGGGGGCGACGGTGGGCTCGAACCCGTCGGGGCCGACCTCCTGACCTTGGTGCACTCCTACGCCCACCGGTTCGTGCGGCAAGCCGCGGTCTTCGCCGGCATAGACCGCAACGCGTTGTCGGAGCTCCTGGTCCCGCTCCACCTCGGATTCTACGTCTATGCCGCCGCCAAGGGCGACTTCGTCCTGGGCGGTCTGCAGGCTGTGTTCGAGGGCGAGCTGGACCGCCTGTTCGACGCAGTGGCGGGAGACGAGCACCGCTGCGCCCTGGACCCCGGCTGCGCGACGGCCGGCGGCGCCTGCCCGGCCTGCCTCCACTTGGGAGAGCCGTCGTGCCGGTACTTCAACTGCTTCCTGAACCGCGGCGTCCTCTTCGGGCCGTGCGGGTTCATCGACGGCGTCCGGGCGTGACGCGCCACGGCCCTTGAGCTCGGGTGCATGATCGAGTCTATTTCGCAACCTGGGGATCGGACGGCGAATCGGCCAGTGCTAGCGGCGGGCGAAATCGAGGGGCACACGGAGTCCGGCGTCGTGGCCGTCGACCTCTTCTGCGGGGCCGGCGGCCTGACCCACGGCCTGCGCTCGGAAGGTGTCAGGGTCGCGGCCGGCTACGACCTGGACCCCGCCTGCGCCTACCCCTTCTCGGCGAACAACGGCGGCAGCGAGTTCGTCGAAGCCGACGTCGGCGACCTCGACGCCGCCGAAATCCGGCGCCGTCTCGCCGAAAGCCGCTACACCGTGCTTGCCGGCTGCGCGCCATGCCAAGCGTTCTCCCGCTACACGCAGAGGCGGAGCCGCGGTCGCCGCGGCCGGTGGCACCTCCTGGACCGCTTCGGCGAACTCGCCAGGAATGTCGGCCCGGACGTCGTCACGATGGAGAACGTGCCGGACCTCGCTCGCCAACGGCGCTTCGACGACTTCGTCGCCGCGCTCAAGAAGGCGGACTACGAGGTGCATTGGGAAATCGCAGAGTGCGCGGCCTACGGCGCGCCGCAAAACCGCAAGCGCCTCGTTCTGCTGGCTTCCTTGCACGGGCGGCTGCCGCTCCTGACCCCGCTGGAGTTCGGCGCGGCCAAGACGACGGTCCGCGACGCCATCGGCCACCTGCGCTCCGTCGCGGCCGGAGAGACCGACCCGCACGACTTGGTGCACAGGGCCGCCTCCCTTCAACCCATGAACTTGGAGCGCGTGCGCGCTTCCCGCCCCGGGGGAACCTGGCGCGACTGGCCGGAGCAGCTCAGGCTCGAGTGCCACCGAAAGCCAAGCGGGACCTCGTACCCGAGCGTCTACGGTCGCATGAGGTGGGAGGCGCCGGCGCCCACGATCACCACGCTGTCGCACAACCTGGGCAGTGGCCGGTTCGGCCACCCCGACCAAGACCGCGCCTTGACCCCGCGCGAAGCCGCCCTGCTGCAAACGTTTCCGCCAAGGTACCGCTTCGAAGAACCCGGGCGTTGCACGCCGATGCGGACGCTCAGCCGCCTGATCGGCAATGCCGTGCCGGTCGTCTTGGGGCGCGTCATCGGCCGTTCGATCAGGCGCCACCTCGACGCCGTCACGTCGGGAAGGGCGGGAGCGGGGGCGGCGCGCCAGGTGCCGAGAAGCGGAAGCCGCTCGTCGTCAGGTAGTGGTCGATCGACGTGAGCACCGCCTCGACATAATCGAGGCTGCGGGTCGCTATCTCCTTCAGCTGCTTGGCGGTGTAGTCGCGCCCGACCTCGGAGAACGACGCGTTCCCGTGGGCCAGGTCGTTCCTCTTCTGCTTGATGGTGACGAGGTCTTCGCCCATCCGGGTGCGGCGCCCGTCGGCCGTGATCGTGAAGCCGTAGTCGCCGGACTGATTCCGCAGCTCGCGCGCGTCCACGTTGCCGCTGAACAGCTTGGAAGCGTCGAAGCTGGTGACGACCAGCTCCAGGGCGACCTTGCGCATCGCGGCGGCCTTGTCCACGCCCACGTTGGCCCGGAAGTCCTTCATCACCCGCCTCCGCAGCGGCTCGCACAGCTCGTCGAACGACGTGCCGGTCACGTCTATCTCGTCGTAGATCGCCTGGATGCCCGCCCGGGCCGAGGCCTCCACCGCGTTGTACAGCACCAGCACGGTCGCCGCGCGCAGGATGTTGAGCTCGCGGTCGTGGCGTCCGACGCCGCGCGACAGGATCTCGCGCTCGGCCCGGATCAGGACCGCGAGGTAGCGCCTCACCTCGCGTCGACGCTGCCGGAAATCGGCGATGAACGGCCTCATGGCGAAGCGAGGAGGTGGTCTCGGACGTACTCGATGCGGCGGGCCAGCCGGGGACGGGAGTTGGCGCCGTCGGCCGTGACGAGGCGTTCGAACTCGTCCCCGTTGGCCCAGGGCGAGATCCGCGCCCTCTCGGGCCGCAGGTCGGGGCGCGCCTCCAGGGCGAGCGCCACGCCGACCGATATGGCCTCGAAGCGCACCCTCGGCGTCCGTCCGCCTCTCGGGCTCCGGAAGCCGTGCTCGAAGCCCTGCTCGACGAACATCAACATGCGGGACCACTTCTCCTGCATCCGCGCGCCGTCGGTGGCCGGGTCGAAGCCTTCCTGCTTGTCCCGGATGTAGTCGCCGATGAAGCTCTCCACCCGCTTGACGAACCTCTCGTACCGCTCGGAGTACGCGAAGAAGCGCGCCACCAACTCCTCGTAGTCGCGCCGCTTGACGGACGCTTTCGAAAGCGGCGCCAGCGCATGGAGCAACGGCTCTTCGCTCAAGCGCTTGATCAGGTCCATGAGCGGGCCCGGGTCGGTGCCCCGCCTCTGCTCCATGGGATTCAGGGGCATACCGCCGGAGTTGATGCGCTCGAACATGTCGCGCCGCGTCTCCTCGTCGGCGTGCTCCGTGAGTTCGATCAGGCGGATGGTGGTCCTCAAGAAGCGGCGGCGGCGCGAGGGCAGCAGATCCTCGAAACGGCTGTCGTTGAGGTGGGACAGCTTTTCAAGCCCCACCAGCTTCAGCACCCCGGAAGTGAAGGCCGCCAAGGTCCGGATGCGCTGGGTGCCGTCCACGATCTCCAGCCTGCCCGAGAGCTCCTCGTCCTCGGCCCTGACATCGGCCACGAAGAGGTACGGGATGGGGAGGCCGATCAGGACGGACTCCACGAAGCGCGACTGCAGTTCGTCGGGCCAGACGAAGTTGCGTTGGTAGTCCGGGACGAAGATCTCGTTGCGCCCTTCCTCCGCACCGTCGACGTACTTCGCCACGAGCACTTCGATGGGGTACTCGCGCACGGCGTAGTCCACCTCGCGGGCGTGCAGGCGTATCTGCTCCTCGGCGAGCTGCCGCTGCCCTGCCGAAGCGTGGTCCTCGTCCGGCGGCATGTTCCTCCTCCACATCGGGCGGTTCAGGTTCCCATGATAACGTCCGAGGGTGAAGGACTTGGAGGGATCATTGAGCGCCGCCTGCCCCAACCACGGCAAGGTCGGCGTCGCAGGCGCGCAGCACCACGTCGCCCGCCAGGTTGATAGAGGCGGCCCGGTCACAGCGCGGCCTGCTTGGGGGCGTCGGCGGCCGCTAGCCTGCGGAGATCAGCTCGGCCTTGATGTCCTGCCGCCCGCGGCGAACACGCGCCGGATCAGCCGGCCGTGGCGGTCCGATTGCGTGCCCCCGCCCGGCGCTACCGCGTCCGGAAGCCGATCCGGTGGAACACCTCGCCTGAGGCGGGGCTGTAGAACGTGAAAGAGCCGGTGGTCATCGTCAGCACCTGTAGATCAATGACGACGTCCCTGGGGTTTTGGATGGTCGGTTTGTTGTAGACGACGCCCTTGCGCAGCGCGGGCGGCACGAGGCTGCCTTGGACGACCACATCCATGCGGTCGAACTCGGCTTGTGCGACGGGGCGCGGCATCCTGAAGGCTTCGGCGCCCATCGCGGAGATCATGCAGTCCGAGCAGACGGTGAGGGCCACGCCGGTGCCCCGGATCAGCAGCACCTCGACGCTGGTGCCGAAGGCGTTCTCCCGCCGCTCGCTGCCGGTGATCTTGGCGTGGACCATCTCGGTGATGAACTGCCCACTCAGGTTGCGGGGCGGCGGCGGCCCGCCCGGGTCGAAGAACATCGTCGTCCCGGGGTGCTCGGGTCGCCTGGTCATGCTGGTGGCGAAGCTGCGCAAGCCGGGGATGCGGGCACCGATGACGACCTGCTCGGCGTTGGCGTCGTACCAGCTCTCCAAGCGTTTGGCGCTCAAGCGTACCTTGCACGCGTTCCCGGACTGGAACTGGACGCCGAGTTTGGCTGCCTCGGCCGTGACCCGCGCCTCGTACTGCCGATCGCCCTCGAAGCGGTCCTTCGCCGGCAGCGCCATCAGGGGGCTCAAGCGTTCGCACATCTCTCGCAGAGGCACGCCGCGCTCCTCGACGGCGAGGCGTTGGCGGTTCTGGGCCAAGGCGCCGCTGGTGCCGAGGCCGGTGAGAACACCGACGACTGAGCGGCGTGAAAGGACTGACAAACCCGGAAATTCCCGAGATCAACAACCCCCGCAGATTGCCAGAACCGACCTTTAAAACTCAACTCAAAGTCGAATTTGCTTGGAGTGTCCGCTTGATGAAACGGCAGCCTTGATCCGGCTCAAGGCCGACTCGGCCGATCCGGCGATCAGGGTCGTTTCCTGCCCCGCGCGGCGGTTTCCCCGTCGATGCTCGCGGGACCGGCCCGCAGCCTGAGGGCGGCGCCCTTCCTCCGGGCGCCCGCAGGCCGTTCCTGAAAGCCCCTACCCGAGCCACCGGAACCGCGAACGGCCTGTTGTCAATCGCCTCCACAAACCCGGCCGTTGACGCCAGCGAGAAGTCCTCCACCCCCGTCAGTCCTCGACCGCGGCGGGTGGCCTGTGCACCCCGAAATTTCGGCGCCGTGGCTTGTGTGAGTGTCGCCCCGATGGAGTGACACCATGGCCGAGATCATCCGACATGTTGTCATGACCGTTGCAGGCGCCCTCGCCAGGAAGGGCGTGAAACGCCTGCATCGACTGGATGCGGAGCGGCGACCAGCGGCCCGCGAAGAGCAGCTCCCACCGCCTCTGTCCGAGCATGCCACCGTGCTCCCGGCCGGCAAGGTGCGCGCCTCGCCGTCCTCGCCATGCTCGCGCCCATCGGCGCTGCGCGTGGCTCCGGGCGGCTCCGGTGCTCCCGTGCCGGCCGCTGCACGCGGCGGCCTGCCGGGGGTGTCGGCTCCGGGGAAAGGTCGCCTGTCCCGTCCCACCAGGGAAAGGCTCGTCCAGCTTCGCCTCAGAGGAGAACCTCCGCCCCTCCGATCACCAGGTGGAGCCGCGCATCAACGGCAGCTGTAGCGCCGGCGCGTCGTTGCGGCGGTCGCGGGCCGGGCGTTCCCCTTGCGGTGGAGGGGCGTCGCCGAGCGGCACGGGCCAGAAGCACTCAACCCGGCCCTCCTCGCCCCGGAGCGCGAGGAAGACGACGCGCGACACGGCGCCCCGCTCGTCCGTCTCCACGGCGAGGCGGAACATCAGCCCCTCGGCGCCGTCCTCCCGGCCGAAGGCGAGGGCGAGCTGCTCGGCCTCGACCTCCTGCTGGCGGAGCGTGCGCTTGGTGGGGTCCTCGGCGTCGCCGCGGAAGAAGCGCACCGGCACGCCCTCGACCAGGAACACGAAGTGCTGGGTGCCGTCGAGCACGCCGAGCCAGTCGTAGCGGCCGCTTTCGGCCGCGCGGCGGAGCTGGTGGCGGCTGAAGGAGTAGGCGCGGCAGCCCACCGACCAAGGGTCGTCGCCGGCCCATGGGTCGGCCATGGCGAGGGCGTCGGCGCGGCCGCGGGCGAGCAGGCGGGCGCAGGCCGCGAGGCGCTCCTCGGCCAGCGCGGGGTGGAGGTGCCAGGGGTGGCGGCGCGCGGGCGGCGCCGGTGCTGCGGTGTCGTCGGTCACGACGGGATTGTAACGCAACGGCGCAAAGCGTGCCCGGTGAAGGTGCGCGCCGTCGCCGACTCGCGGTTCGGAGCGTGGAAGTGGGCGAGGCCGGATCGCCGGACGCCGGCAGCCCGGGTGTGGAAACGGGCGAGGCGTCCGTGGAAAGCAGCGGGCGATCCAATAGTGCCCCGACGCCGCGCGGGTCTGCTTTGCACGCTGCGGGCGTGAGGTCCGCGGCGGCGGCGGTCCGACAGGGTCGGTGCGGGTGCTTGTGCCCCTTCCGCTTTGCGAGCGCCGCGCGGGTGTCGCGTCGAAACCCGGTGGCGATGGGCCGGGTGGCGCTCCAAACGGCTCCGGGACCACGTCGGATTCGGCTGTGGACTGTTGAAGGGACGAGCAACGTCGGGAGGCATTGGATGGCGGGTTCCGCATCGGCCGTGGACTTTAGGAGGGGCCGCCGGCTGTGGAGCCTCGCCACCGAATCCGGCGCTGGGAACCGTGGACTCTTGAAGGGTCTGGCCGCGGTGTCTGGCCGGGCCGAAACGCCCGTCGTGGAAACGGGGAAGGTGGCGCCCGACTCGCGGTCGCTGTGAGGAGGGTCGGTTCAGCGCAGAGCGGGGCGTGCCTTCGGGGACACCGGGGGGCGCGACGGGTGCAGGATCAACCCCGACTCGTCCACCTCGACTCGCGCGGCGGGGTACACGGCCAGCGCCAGCTTGAGGTTGTCGAGGAAGCGGGCGCGGAAGTTGTCCATGCGCCCGAAGCCCATCCCGAACTGCGGCTTCAGCGCCCGCCACGACACCGGCGTCGGCCCTTTGAGGGCGTGCAGCCGGTAGGCCAGCCAGGCGTACAGGTCGAGGGCCATGCTGTTGTTGTTGACGGCCCTGATCGCGGGCTCTTCGAGCGGGACGGGGTGGCGTTTCAACTGTTCGAAGAAGCCCTCGCTGAGTCGCGCCTTTTCCACGAACAGGGAGCCCTGCGTCTTGTCGTCGAGGTCCAGGAAGATCGCGGTGTCGACGATCGTCTGGTTCACCAAGCCTTTCGAAACCCCCGCCTTCACCTCGAAGCTGAGTTTGCACCTCGAGATCCGTTCGGCCTGTTCCCGGACGGCTTCGACGGACTTGCCGCCGACCGGGATGCCGAGGCGCGTGAGCCAGTCCCGGAGGCTCTTCCCGAGTTCGACCTCCCGGTGGCCGGTGCGCAGGGCCTCCGATTGGAGGTAGAGCATGATCAGCCTCGCGCGGCTGCCGTAGGGCACGCCGACGTGGACCGGCTTCCCGGCGGGGCCGGGCCGCATCCCCGGCTCGACGATCAGGACCACGCGCTCGCCGGAAACCTGCCAGCCTTGGCTGTCCTTGAGCCGCCGGTGCGGCAAGGCGGCCTGGCACCAACCGGAGTAGAGGAAGCCGATGCCGGAGTCCTCGTCGGCCATGTAGGCCGCCGCGGCCTCGATCTCGCGCCGGTCGAGGCCGCTGAGCAGCGCTTGCTGCTTCCCTTTGGCTTCCAGGATGTCGTGCACCGTTCCCATGGTTACGCACTCTGCCCCGGGTGGACCGCGGCGGTCACTGTGGCCTTTTGCAGGGGCGAGCTACTAGGAAAGATTATTTGTTCTTCTATTTGTAAGTGGCCTGCAAGAGTCCACAGGATAACTCTCCAACCCTTTGATCTTCTTAGTGCAGCTGAAACGGGTTTTCCTACAAAAGGCCACGAATTCCCTGCAACAGTCCACGCCGGCGTTGTGGGCAGGAAGCCGGCGCTTCCTCCAAAAGACCACACCGACTGTCCGCGACTCGGCGCGACGGCGACCCTGCGATGCTCGGTGACCGTCCGGTGCCCAGCCCGATGGGGGCAGTGTCCATGGCGTGGCGATAGCGCGTCGCTGGAAGAGCGCAGGCGGCGCGGCACCGAGGCGCATCGCCGCCCCTTCTAAATTCCACATATGCGCGCGCGCGCTGTTTCCACTATTGGGTGCGGGGTCGCCGTCGCTGGTCGCGCTTCTCCTCGTCGTCGTCCGCGCGGACGGTGCGCCTCGTCCCACCGCCGTGCAGCGGGCCGAAGCGCCGTAGGTCTTCGCGCACCGGCGCCTCGGCCGCCCGGACGGTGGCGCCGACGCCGGTGGCGATCCGGTAGGGGGAGGCCCGCTCCATCCCACGGCGGCAGGAACGCCGCCCCGGGCACCCGCCCCCTCGCTGGATCCCATACACATCCAACCAAGCCGAAGGCCCGCACCGTCGCCGGGCCCGCGCACGAAGTGGTCGCCATCATGAGGATATTCGTCAGTTCGTTGATCACCGGGATGGAGGCCCTCCGGGGCGCCGCCCGCGCCGGCGTCGAGGCGCTGGGCCACCAGCCCGTGATGGCCGAGGACTTCGCCGCCCGGCCGGCCTCCCCGCAGGTCGCCTGTCTCGAGGGCGTGCGGGGGGCCGACGCCGTGGTGTTGATCCTCGGCGCCCGGTACGGGGCCAAGCAAGCGTCCGGCCTTTCCGCGACCCACGAAGAATACCGCGCCGCCAAGGGCGCCCGTCCGGTCATCGCCTTCGTCGAAGAACAGGGCGCCGCCCCTGAGCCCGACCAAGCCGACTTCCTGCGCGAGGTGCAGGGCTGGGAAGGCGGCCTCTTCCGGGGCGGGTTCGCGGGCCCGCAGGACCTCCAATCGAAGATCACCCGGGCGCTGCACGAGTGGCAGCTCGCCAACGCGAGCGGCCCGCTCGATCCGGGCGAGCTGCTCGGCCGCGCCCTGGCGCTGCTGCCGGCGAGGGACAGGAACCACCACTACAACGAGGCCGTGGTCGCGCTCTCGCTCGCGGGCGGGCCGGCCCAGCCGGTGCTGCGGCCGAGCGAGATGGAAGCGCCGGCGCTGGCCGAAGACGCGATGCAGGCCGCCCTGTTCGGACCCGCGAAGATCTTCGACCGCACGGAAGGCTCGGAGGCCGGCATCCGGAACGGGATGCTGTTCCTGGAACAGGGCGACCGGCACAGGAGGTCGGTCGCGCTCGACGCGCAAGGCGGCATCGTCGTGTCGCTGGCCCTGCCGCGGGGGGAGCGGCGCGACCACTGGATGCCGGTGCTGCTCGAGGAGAAGGCGCGGGACGCGGCGGCCGGGGCACTCCGCTACGGCGGTTGGCTCCTGGACCGCGTCGATCCGACGCGGCGCTTGTCGCACGTCGCCATCGCCGCCCAGATCGCCGGCGGCGAAGGGCTGGCGTGGCGGACGGAGCGCGAGCACGCCGCGAACCCGGGCAGCGTCGAGCTCCCCAGCGCCGGCCGGAGCGACCACCCGCCCGTGCACCTGGCGCCGGCCCACCGGCCGCGGGCGGCGCTGTCGTTCGGCGCGGAGCAGCTCGTCGAGGATCTCGTCGTGCTGCTCAGGCGCCAGTGGCGCGCGTGACGGGGAGGCGGCGGGCCGGCATCCCATGGCTTCGGCGCGGGCCGAGCTTCGGCCCGACAGCATCGCGGGCCTGCTCCGCCGCCGTGGCGAACAGGCACGCGTGTCAGCGTCGCTCCCGCGTCGAGCGTGCGTGGCAGCCGTTCCACTCGCTACTTGGCCGGCATCGGCTCGGGCACCCGGACGCGACCGCCGCCCGACGGCGGCTGCTCCGGCACGGACTCCGGCTCCGCGTCCCGGGGCGGCGCCGGATCGGCGCTGCCGAACCTCGCGTACAGGGCGGGCAACACCATCAGCGTGAGCAGCGTCGCGGTGACCAGGCCGCCGATGACCACGGTGGCGATCGGCTTCTGCACCTCCGCGCCCGCCCCGGTGGCGATGGCCATGGGCACGAAGCCCAGCGAGGCGACCAGCGCCGTCATCGCCACCGGCCGCAGCCGGTCCATCGCCCCTTGCCGCACCGCCTCCTCGCGGCCGAGCCCCTCGGCGCGGAGTTGCTTGATGTGGGTCAGCATGACCAGCCCGTTCAGCACCGCGACGCCCGAGAGCGCGATGAAGCCGACCGCGGCGGAAACCGAGAGCGGCATGCCGCGCAGCCACAGCGTGGCGATGCCGCCCGTCAGCGCCAGCGGCACCGCGCTGAACACCAGCAGCGCGTCGCGCGGCGAGCCGAGCGCGGTGTAGAGCAGCAGGAAGATCAGGAAGAAGCAGCCGGGCACCACCACCAGCAGGCGCTTGCGCGCCGCCTCCAGGTTCTCGAATTGCCCGCCCCAGGTGATGAAGTAGCCGGCCGGCAGCCGCACCTCCCGCTCCACCGCCGCCTGGACGTCCGCGACCACGGAGGCGATGTCGCGGCCGCGGACGTTGGCCGTCACCACCACCCGCCGCTTGCCGTTCTCGCGGCTGACTTGGTTCGGGCCCTCGGTGAGGCGGAAGGAGGCGAGGCTCCGCAGCGGCACGGTCGCCGCGCCGCCGGCCCGGCCTTCCCCGGGCAAGGCCACGGGCAGGTTGCGCAGCGCCTCGATGTCGGAGCGCACCGCCTCCGGCACCCGCACCACGATCGGGAAGCGGCGGTCGCCCTCGAACACGAAGCCGGCCTCCCGCCCACCGATGGCGGTGCCGACCACCTCCTGCACCGCGCTCAGGCTGAGGCCGCGCCGCGCGATCTCCGCCTTGTCCACCGCGATCTCCAGGAAGGGCAGGCCGGTGGCCTGCTCCACCCGCACGTCCTCCGCCCCAGGGACGGCGCGGAGCGCGCCGGCGACCTGGTTGGCCGCGGCGAGCATCGGCCCGAATTCCTCGCCGAAGACCTTGACCGCCAGGTCGCCGCGGGTGCCGGCCAGCAGCTCGTTGAAGCGCATCTGGATCGGCTGGGTGAACTCGTAGGTGTTGCCGGGCAGGCGCCGCACCGCCTCTTCGATGCGGCGCACCAGCTCCGCCTTCGGCAGCGCCGGGTCCGGCCACTGCCCGCGCGGCTTGAGGATGATGAAGTTGTCGGACACGTTGACCGGCATCGGGTCGGCGGCGACCTCGGCGGTGCCGGTCTTGGAGAACACGACCGCCACCTCCGGGGAGCGGGAGACCGCCCGCTCGATGTCGAGCTGCATCGCCTGCGACTGCGAGAGCGAGGTCGAGGGGATGCGGATCGCGTGCATGGCGATGTTGCCTTCGTCGAGCTGCGGGATGAACTCCGAGCCGAGGCGGGTGCCGAGGAAGATCGAGCCGGCGAAAAGCAAGGCCGCGGTGCCGACCACCGGGAGCGGGCGGCGGAGCGAGAGGCGCAGGGCCGGCGCGTAGGCGCGCTTGAGGCCGCGGATGATCCAGTTGTCCTTTTCTTGGACTTTCCCGGTCACCACCAGGGCGATCATCGCCGGCACGAAGGTGAGCGACAGCACGAAGGCGGCCGCCAGCGCGATGATGACGGTCAGCGCCATGGGGGCGAACATCTTGCCCTCGACGCCCTCGAAGGTGAGCAGCGGCACGTAGACCAGGATGATGATGGCCTGCCCGAAGACGGAGGGCCGGATCATCTCGCGGGCCGAGGCGGCGACCGTCTCCAGCCGCTCCGGCAGGCTCAGCATCCGGCGGAGCGCGCGCTGCCGTTCGGCCAAGTGCCGCAGGCTGTTCTCGGCGATGATGACCGCCCCGTCCACGATGAGGCCGAAGTCGAGCGCGCCGAGGCTCATCAGGTTGGCGCTGATCCCGCCCTCCAGCATGCCCGTCGCCGTCAGCAGCATGGTGATCGGGATCACCAGCGCCGTGACCACGGCCGCGCGCAGGTTGCCCAGCAGCAGGAACAGCACCACGACCACCAGCAGCGCGCCCTCGGCGAGGTTCTTCGCCACCGTCCGCACGGTGGCGTCCACCAGCTCGGTGCGGTCGAGCACGGTGCGGAGCTGGACGCCCGCGGGCAGCGAGCGGGCGATCTCCCGCACCTTGGCGTCCACCGCCGCGGCGACGGTGCGGCTGTTCTCGCCGATGAGCATCAGGGCGGTGCCGACCACCACCTGCCGCCCGTCGGCGCTGGCGCTGCCGGTGCGGAGCTCCGGGCCGATGAGCACCTGGGCGACGTCGCGCACCCGCACCGGCACCCCCTCGCGCGTCGCCACCACGACGTTCCGGATGTCGTCCATGGTCTCCAGCCGCCCGCCGGAGCGGACGACGAAGGCTTCCCCGCCGCGCTCGATGTAGCCCGCGCCGCGGCTGGCGTTGTTGCGCTCCAGCGCCTCGGCCACGTCGGCGAAGGAGAGGCCGAGGCCGACCAGCCGCGCCGGGTCGGGCTGGACGTGGTACTGCTTTGCGAAGCCGCCGATGGAGTCCACGCCGGCGACGCCGGGCACGTTGCGGAGCTGCGGGCGGACCACCCAGTCCTGCAAGGTGCGGAGGTAGGCGGTGCGCTCCAGCTCCGTCCCCAGGCGCTGCCCTTCCGGGGTGACGTAGCTCCCGTCGGCTTGCCAACCGGGCCGCCCGTCGCGGACGGTGTCGCCGTCCCGCCGCGGCGCCCAATCCACCGTCCACATGGTGACCTCGCCGAGGCCGGTGGAGATCGGCCCCATGCGCGGCTCGGCGCCTTCGGGCAGCGCCTCGCGCGCGTCGGACACGCGCTCCAGCACCTGCTGGCGGGCGTGGTAGATGTCCACGTCGTCGCGGAAGATGGCGACAACCTGGCTGAAGCCGTTGCGCGACAGCGAGCGCGTGGAGCGCAGGCCCTTGATCCCGGCGAGCGCCGTCTCCACCGGGAAGGTGACCTGCTTCTCGACCTCCAGGGGCGAGAGCGCCGGCGCCACCGTGTTGATCTGCACCTGGTTGTTGGTGATGTCCGGCACCGCGTCGATCGGCAGGCTCTGCAAGGAGCGGAGGCCGAAGCCGGCCGCGGCGGCCACCAGCAGCACCACCAGCCAGCGCCGGGCGACGGAGAAGTCGAGGATGCGCGCGATCACGGCCTGGGCCCCTAGTGCGAGTGCTCGGCTTCGGACTTCCCGAGCTCGGCCTTCAGGACGAAGGTGTTCGCGGCGGCGTAGCGCTCGCCGGGGTCGAGGCCGAAGACCACCTCGACGCCTTCCTGGTCGCCGCGGCCGAGCACCACCTCCCGCTTCCCGAAGCCCTCCGGCGTGCGCACGAAGACGACGCTCTCGCCCCCGATCTCCTGCACCGCCGCCCGCGGCACCAGCACGTCCACCCGCCGCTCCTCGGTGGCGACCGACGCGGTGGCGAAGCCGCCCGGGCTCCACTTGCCATCCGGGTTCGGCAGCTCGACCACGGCGCGGGCCGAACGGGTCTCCGGGTCCAGCACCGGGCTGAGGAAGACGACGCGGCCTTCGCCCTCCGCCTCGCCCTCGCCGCGCACCCGCACCGTCGAGCCCTCCTTGACGAAGGCGAGGTCGCCGGGCGGCACCGCCAGCTCCACCCAGACCGTGGACAGGTCGGCCAGCGTGTAGACCTCCGCCTCGGCCGACACCGCGTCGCCGAGCGACTTGGGGCGGGCGGTGATCCTCCCGGCGATCGGCGCCCGCACCTCCTGGCGCCGCAGCGCCTCGATGGGCTGGCGCGGCAGGGCCTCGATCTCCGCCCGGCCGAGGCCGATGGCGGCCAGCTTCTGGCGGGAAAGGTCGAGGCGGATCTGCGCCTCCTGCCAGTCGGTCCGCGCCTTGAGGAAGTCCTGCTCGGCGGAGACCTTGCGCTGCCACAGCCGCTGCTCGCGCTCGAAGGTGACGCGGGCGAGCTCGGTGGTCCTCAGGGCGGCCAGGTACTCGCCCTTCGCCGCGGCGATCTCCGCGCTCTCCACCACCGCCAGCACCTCGCCGGCCGCCGCCGCCTCGCCGAGGCGCTTGTTCAGGGCCGTGACGATGCCCGCCACGCGGGCCGGGACATGGGCCAGCCGGTCGGCGTTCGCGGCCACGGTCCCGGGCAGGGCAACGCGGCGCGCCACCGCGCCGGGGCCGGCCTCCGCGACCTCGATTCGGGCGGCGGCGACCTGCTCCTCCGTCATGCGGACCGTGCCCTCGGGCGCCTCGTCGCCGTGGGCCTCGCCGGAGCCGTGGGCGTGCCCCCCGCCCGTCCCGTGCCCGCCGCCGCCGGCTTTCGGCGGCGCGGCCTGGGCCGGGGCGAAGGGCTGGACCGCCGGGGCCAAGCCGAGCGCGGAGCGCAGGGCGGCGGGCAGGGTCGGTGCGAGCACGGTGGCGCCGAGGGCGATCGCGGCGCCGGCGACGAGCACGAGCAAGTTCTTCATGGCGACGGCCTCCCTGCGGCAGCGCCTACCGGGGCGGCGCCCACGGGTACGACGGACAGCGCCGGATCGGCCGCGCGGCCGCGCAATCGCGCGATGTCGGCCCGGACCTGCTGCACTTCGAGGAGCGCGGCGTTGAGCTGCTCGCGCACGTCCGACAGGGCGCCCTGGGCGTCGAGCACCTCGAGCAGGGAGAACTTGCCGGCGGCGTATCCCTCCCGCGCGAAACCCGCCGCCTCCTGGGCGGCCGGCAAGACGGTGCGGCGGAGCGAATCCGCCGCGCGCCAGGCCTGGTCAAGGCGCCGCTCCGCGTCGGCCAGCGCCGCGTCCAGGTAGAGCCGCCCGCGCTCCGCGTCGGCCTCGGCCCGGTTCACCTCGGCGCCGGCGCGGAGGATGTTGCCCTGGTTGCGGTCAAAAACGGGCAGCGGCACGGAGAGGCCCAGGACGAAGGCGGTGCCGGTGGCGGTCTGGGAGGCCTCGCGGAACCGGCTGAGGGTCCCGTTGACGGTGACGTCCGGGACCGCGTTCCGCCGCTGCAGGTCCAGCTCGGCCCGGCGCTGGTCGATCAGGGCGTCCAGCCGGGCCCGGTCGAGCTGGCCCGGCGGCAGCGCCGGCGCGCGGGCGGGGTCCGGTTTCGGCCCGATGTCGTCGAACCACGCGGCGCGGTCGGCGGCGACCTCCACCCGCGGCGCCGCCAGCAGCACCGACAGGGCCCGCTGCAGCACGGCGGCCTCCCGCTGCGAGCGCTCGAACCCGACCGCGGCCGTCTCCCGCGCCACCTCGGCGCGGCGTTGCTGCACGAAGGGCTCGCGCCCGGCCTCGACGCGGGCGCGCGTGGCGCGCAGCACCTCGTCGGCCAGGCGCACCCGCTCGCGGGCGATCCCCGCCGCGCGGGCGCCCGCCACGGCGCCGGCCAGGGCGCGCACCACCTCGCGGACCAGGTCCAGGCGCAGCGCCTCCGCTTCGAGGCCGGTCAGCGCCAGCGCGTGCCCCGCCGCCTCGACGCGCGCCCGCCGCTTGCCGGCGGTCTCGACGCGCTGCGACAGGCCCACGCCCGTCTCGAGGGGGGTCCTGCCCCGGTAGGGACCCGACGCGGCGAAGCTCTGATTGTCGAGCCGGGCCTCCGGGTTCGGGCGGAGCCCGGCCTGGAGCAGGTCGCCCTGCGCGGCCCGGCGGCCCGCCTCGGCGCCGCGCAGCGCCGGCGCGCGGGCGAGGGCCAGGTCCACGGCCTGCCCGGGGGAGGCCACCACGACCGCGGGCACGCCCGCCCCGGGCGTCTCCGGCACGGCCGGGGCGGGAGCGGCCACCGCCCGCGCCGCGCGGCG
>NZ_BAAAFZ010000054.1:0-13418 GCF_039523795.1 Craurococcus roseus
TGCCGAAAGCCGACCCAAGCGCCCCAGGGCAGGCCAGGGTTTCAACAGAGCAAGTTCGGCTCGAACGCGCGGCGTCGTGCGGGCGCTGCCGTGGAGTAGGCCTGCCATAACGCGTCCTCCTGCTCGCGCGAGAACCCACCATCACACCTCGGGACTGCACAGCTGGCGGCCGCACAGGCGTCCTTCGGCGAGATCCCGTCCCTGCACGTCGCCGGGCCGAACGGCTGCGTCGGCGCCGATCTGGTGGTGCCGGGCTTGATCCTGAGATCGATCCAGCGCCCGGCCTTCCACGCCAGGGTCATGGACACGCACCGCGACCGGATCGGGCTCCTGCGCTGGTCGGGGCTGCGCATGGACACGGAATTCATGTTCGACCGGGATCTCGGCGGCGCGCCCGGCTTCGCGGCTCGGAACATCGCCTTGGTCGGATGCGGCACGATCGGCGGGCACCTCGCCAAGTTCCTTGGCCAGAGCGGGGCCGGTCACCGCGGGAGGCTGTCGCTGGTGGACCCGGAGAAGCTGGCGCCGGGCAACATCGGGCGCCACTGGCTCGGTCCTCGGCACGTCGGCGCGCCCAAGGCGGAGGCGTGCCGCGACGAGATCAAGGCCGCGTTTCCGCACAGCGACGTCCGCGCCCACGCGTGCAGCATCCTGGAAAAGCTGTTGTTGCTCGCTTCGGCGGACCTGGTGGTGGACGCCACGGGCGAGGAGGCCGTCTCGATCGCCTTGAACCAGCGCCTCGTCGACCGGCGGCCTTCGGGGCCCGCCGCCGTCCACGTCTGGCTGGCCGGCAACGGCGCCGCCGCCCAGTGCCTCTTCGTGGGCCACAAGGGGGAAGAGGCGTGCCTGAAGTGCCTCCGGCCCGCCGGTGCGGCGGCGGCGACGAGGCCGGACTGGCCGCTGGCGCCCGGGGCCGGGCTGCGAGAGGCGCCCGCGGCGTGCGGCGAGGCGGCCTTCGTCCCGTATGGCGTCGCCGCCCCGGCGATCGCGGCGGGCCTGGCACTGAAGGTGTGCCTGGGTTGGGACTGAAGGTGTGCCTGGGTTGGGCGGGCGGGAACACGCATCCGGCGATGCGGACGATCCGCATCGACGCCGCCGCGACGGCGCCGGTCGCCGATTGCGATCCCCGCGCCGAGGCCGGGTGCCCGGCGTGTCGGGGGGCATGACCGCCGTCCGGCGCCGTGTCTTGGTCAGGCCGGACGTCATCCGGTTCCTCGACGCGGAGGCGGGTTCGTGCGCCGGACGGCCGGAGGCCGGTGGGACACTGCTCGGTTCGCGCCGAGGCCCCGACCTGGAGATACTCGGCTGGACCGTCCCCGGGCCCGGCGACGATCGGCGCCCGCACGCCTTCACGAGAGCCGACCCGCGCCACCAAGCCGCGGCGACGGCGGCGTGGAACGCCTCGGGCGGGACCGTGGCCTTCGTCGGCGAGTGGCACACCCATCCCGCTGGCGGCGTCGCGCCGTCGGCGGTGGACCTGCGCACCTGGAAGCGTCTCACCAAGGCGAACGGCCGCCCGATGGCGTTCGCGCTCGTCGCGCCCGGCGAGTGGGGCGTCTTTTTGGCCAGGCCCGGTTTGCCGCGGCCCGTTGTCAGGAGGTCGCGTCCCATCGAACACTCCGGTCTGGGCGTCGTCTTCGCCTGAGGCCACGCCCGCCGCTGTTCGCCGATGCGGCTATGACGGGGCGTTGACCGGCACCAACCCTGGCGCGAGCCGCTAGGTGTCGCCGGGCATCTCCCGACGCTCGGGGCCGTCCTGGTCGCCGCCGGCGTGGTTCCGGTCGGTGCCCGACAGCCCGGCTCGGCCCGTCACCTGCCGGTGCTTCCGGCGAGCCGCCGGCGTGCGCGACCTCCCGCGGAACCGACGTCCATACAAGGCTTGCCCTTCAGGGGACGATCCAACCCACCAGCCCCGGCACCATCAAGCATCAGCCTTCGGCTGGGCGATCCAGGACGGCCGCATGCCCGGCATCCAGGCAGTGCCCGTGGTCGTGGTCGGCCAAGGCGTGCAGGATGCGGCAGTCCGCCGGGGCGCCGCGGCAGCCGTTCCCCACCATGCGCGCCAGCTCGGCACGCAGGACCTCCAGCCGGCGCAGTTTCTCCTCCACCTCGGCCAGCCGGGCGCAGGCGATGCCGTGCGCCGCTTCGCACGACGCCCCGTCCGGCCGGGCGGCCAGGTCCAGCAACTCGCGCACGGCGCCGAGCGGGAAACCGAACTCGCGGGCGTGCCGGATGAAATCGAGGCGCGCGAGGTGCGCCGCGCCGTAGACCCGGTGCCCGCCCGCGGTGCGGGCCGCGGGCGGCAGCATGCCCACCTCCTCGTACCAGCGGACGGTGGTGGCCTTGGTCCCCGTGCGCCGCGCCAAGTCGCCGATCGAGAGGCTCCCGCCCGGCTCCGGCGCCCCGGCCGGGCGGGGCAGGTGGTGCGGTATCGCCATGCGGTTCAGGTGGGGCCGTCGCCGGACGACGGCCAGAGGCGTGGCGACATGGGGGGCTTGAACCTCCAGTGACTGGAAGTCCCATACAGGAGGCGTCGAGCGCGGAGGAGAGAGGATGCGCGACGCCGGCTTGCCCGCGGCCACCCATGGACCGGGCGACGAGGCCGCCTGGACGGTGGAGGGGATGGACTGCCCTTCCTGCGCCGGGAAGATCGAGCGGGCGGTTTCGCGCCTGCCGGGCGTCTCCGATGTCCGGGTGAACATGGCGGCGGAGCGGCTGTCGCTCCGGCTCGGGCCGGATGGCGCCACGGCCGAGGAGGTGGAGCGGGCGGCCGCCGCGGTCGGCCACCCGGCCCGCCGCGCCTGGGCGGCCCCGGCGGGGCCGATCGCGCACGCCCACTCCGGCGCCCACGACCACGGCGACGAGGCCGACGCGGGCCGGCCCTGGTGGGCGACGGGCAAGGCCAGGCTCGCCGGCGGCCTCGGGCTCCTGGTGGCCGCCGCCTGGGGCCTCTCGCACCTGTTCCCGGCCGAGGCCCACTGGCTCTACCTCGGCGCCACCCTCGTGGCGGTGGTGCCCTTCGGCCGGCGCGCGCTCGCGCTCGCCCGGGCCGGGCAGCCCTTCTCCATCGAGACGCTGATGTGCGTCGCCGCCATCGGCGCCGCCGCGATCGGCGCGGCGGAGGAGGCGGCGCTGGTCGTGTTCCTCTTCGCCGTCGGCGAGCTGCTGGAAGGGGTGGCCGCGGGCCGCGCCCGCGCCGGCATCCGCGCCCTGGTCGCCATGATGCCGCGCACGGCGCGGGTGGAGCGGGCGGGCGGCGCCTTCCCCGAGGTGCCGGCCGCGTCGTTGGCGCCCGGCGACGTGGTGCTGGTGCGCCCGGGCGACCGCGTCCCCTGCGACGGCGAGATCCTGGAAGGGCGCTCCGCCCTGGACGAGAGCGCGGTCACCGGCGAGAGCGTCCCCGTGGTCCGCGGCCCGGGCGAACCGGTGGTGGCCGGCAGCGTCAACGCCGACGGCGCGCTGCGCGTGCGGGTCGCCTCCGCGGGCGGGGGCAGCACGCTCGCCCGCATCGCCCGCATGGTGGAGGAGGCCACCGCCTCCCGCGGCCGCGCCCAGCGCTTCATCGAGCGGTTCTCGGCCTGGTGGACGCCGGGCGCCATGGCGGTTTCGGCAATGGTGGTCCTCGCGCCGCCGCTGCTCTTCGGCGGCGACTGGTGGACCTGGCTCTACCGCGGCCTGGCGCTGCTGCTGGTGGCCTGCCCTTGCGCGCTGGTGATCTCGGTGCCCGCGGCCATGGCCGCCGGCTTGTCGGCCGGCGCCCGGCGGGGGCTGCTGGTGAAGGGCGGCGCGGCGCTGGAAGCGATCGGCGGCGCCCGCACCGTCGCCTTCGACAAGACCGGCACCCTCACCGAGGGCAGGCCCCAGGTCACGGACGTGGCGGCCGCCGAGGGCGTTCCCGAGGCCGAGGTCCTGCGCCTCGCCGCCGCCGTGGAGCAGGGCTCCGCCCACCCGCTGGCGCGCGCGATCCTGGACGCCGCGGCCGCGCGCGGCATCGCCCCGCCGCAAGCGACCGAGGGCGCGGCGGTGCCGGGGAAGGCGGTCGTCGCCACCGTGGAGGGGCGTCGCGTCGCGGTCGGCAGCCCGCGCTACGCCGCCGAAGAGGGGGCCGGAGGCCTCCCGGCGGCGCTCGCGGGGCGCGCCGAGGCGCTGGAGGCCGAGGGCAAGACCGCGACGGTGGTGCTGGCCGACGGCCGCCCGCTCGGCCTCATCGCCTTGCGCGACGAGCCGCGGCCGGACGCCGCGGCCGGCATCGCCGCGCTGAAGCGGATGGGCGTCGCGGCGGTGATGCTGACCGGCGACAACGCCCGCACCGGCGCGGCGATCGCGGGCAAGCTCGGGCTCGACGTGAAGGCCGGGCTGCTGCCGGAGGACAAGCTGCGCGAGATCGCGGCGCTGAAGTCCGCCGGCCCGGTCGCCATGGTCGGCGACGGCATCAACGACGCCCCGGCCCTGGCCGCCGCATCGGTCGGCGTCGCCATGGGCGGCGGCACGGAGGCGGCGCTGGAAGCTTCCGACGCGGCCCTGCTGCGCGGGCGCGTCTCCGGGGTGGCCGAGCTGGTCGCCCTGTCGCGCGACACCCTGGCCAACGTGAAGCAGAACGTCGCCGTGGCGGTGGGCCTGAAGCTGGTGTTCCTGGTGACCACGGTGCTCGGGATCACCGGGCTCTGGCCGGCGATCCTGGCCGACACGGGCGCGACCGTGCTGGTCACGCTGAACGCGCTGCGCCTGCTCGCTTGGCGGCCGCCCGGGGCCCTTGCCGGCGAGGCGCCGAACGCGTGAGGGGGAATCCCGACCGCCTGAAGGCGGGACACAGGCCCGGCGGCGATCTCCCTGGCCGCGGTGCGGAGGTTTTGCTTCAATGCCGATGGAGGAGGCTCACGTGCGACGCAGGTTGGTCACCGCTGCCGTGCTGATGGCGATGGCCGCGGCGCCGGGACCGTCCTGGGCGCAGGCCGGCCACGGCCACGCCCACACCGGACAGGAACAGAAGATCGGCGCCTACGAGGTCGGCTTGGTCCTGCGGAGCGGCGAGGCGATCCTGGCGATCACGGACGAGCGCGACCAGCCGGTCGACGCCTCGCGCTTCGGCGCGACCGCGGTGGCGCTGGCCCGCGGCAACGAGCGCCGGACGATGGAATTCCGGCCGGCCGGGGCGAACCGCCTGGTGGCGAAGGTCGATTTCCCCTTCGACGGCAAGTTCCGCGCCACCGTGACCCTCCGCGGGCCGGGCGGCGACCTCGGCCAAGCCCGCTTCAACGTCGATCCGGCGCGCTGAGGCCGGCGGTGGCAGGGCGCGCGGAAGGAAAGGCGGCGGCGCGGGGCGCGGCGGGTTGGCGGGCCTGGACGGCGCGTATCCTGTCCGTCGCCGTCCTGCTCGCGTCCATCCTCGTGCATCCCTGCTCGGAGGCCGCGGCCGGCGACGGCCTCTGGCCCACCGCCGTGGCGGTCGCGGCCGCGGGCGCGGACGGGGGAGGCGGCGGCGCGGGCACGCCCCTGCGCCCGGACGCCACCGTCCACGCGGGCGCGCATTGCGTCTGCCACATGGCGGACCGTTTGGACCCGCCCGAACACGCCGCGCCCGCCGTCTTCGCCGCCGTCGTCCACCCGGACCGCACGGCGCGCGCCCTCGCCTCGCGCGGCGCGGAACCGCCGGCGCGCCCACCGCGGGTCTGACCGAACCGAAGCCGCCGCCGTAGCCGCCGCGCCCGTCACGACCGGGGCCGGCGGCCCGCCCCGCGTTCAGTCCGTCCCTGGTGCCCCGCCGATGCCTTTCCGCCCTATGGCCGCCTTCGCGGCCGCGGCCGTTCTCCTGACCGCCGCCTTGCCCGCGGGGGCGGAAGCGCCCGCCCGCCGCCGCGCGGCGCGGGCGGTGGCCGCTCCCGCCCCGGCCGTGCCGGAGACGCCCGGGGCGGGCGTGCCCGCGGTCGTGGTGGCCTCCCCCGGGCAGGCCGTGGACATTGCCCTCTCCCGCGCGCCGGTGCTGCGCAGCGCCGAGGCGGGCCGCCGGGCCGCGCTGGGCGAACTGGTCCAGGCCGGGCTCCCCCCGAACCCGGAGGCCCGGCTCGACAACCAGAGCTTCGCCGCATCGGGGCCCTACCGGGGCGGAAGTCCCCTCGAGACGGGCGTGGGCCTGTCGCAGCGCATCGAGACCGGCGGCAAGCGGCAGGCGCGCGTCGAAGCGTCCGGCCGCGCCCTGGCGCTGACCGGCCTCGACGCGGAGGCGGTGCGGCTCGACCTCGCCCGCGAGGTGGTGCGCGCCCTCGCCGGGGCGGTGGCGGGCGCCCGGGCGGCGGAGATCTCCCGCGAGCGGGTGCGCCTCGCCGACGAGGTGCTGCGCGCCACGCGCGCCCGCGTCGAGGCCGGGCGCGAGCCCTTCGTGCAGCAGCGCCGCGCGGAGGTGGCGCGGGAGACGGCCGCGGTCGGGTTCGAGCGCTCGCAGCGGGAGGCCGCCGCGGCGCGGCGCGCGCTCGCCGTCCTGCTGGCCGTGCCGCGGGTGGAGGTCGCCGCCGACCGCGCCGCGTGGTTCGACGACCTCGGCCCCCGGCCCGACCCCGCCCGAGCGCCGGCGCTGCCGCCGGGCCAACTCGACCAGGTGCGGCTGGACGCCCTGGTCGACCAGCGCCGGGCCGAGCTGGACCTCCAGCGGCGGATCGCGGTCCCGGACGTGACCGTGAACGGGGCCGTCAGCCGATTCCGCGAGGCCTCCCAGACCGCCGCCGGCACCGCCTTCGTCCTGGGCCTCTCCGTGCCGCTGCCGGTGTTCGACCGCAACCAGGGCAACATCCTCCGCGCCGGCGCCGAGGTGAACCGGGCGGAGGCGGACGCGGAACGCGGGCGGCTCCACCTCGACGCCGCGCTGGCCGACGCCGAACGGCGCCTGGACCAAGCCTGGCGCGCCGCGGACTCGCTGCGCCGCGCCGTCTTGCCGGCCGCCCGGGAGGCGGCGGGCTTCGCGCGCGAGGGCTATGCCGCCGGCAAGTTCTCCCTGCTCGAGGTGCTCGACGCCCAGGGCGCCCTTTCGAACGTGCGCGAGCAGCTCAACGCGGCGCTCCTCGAAGTGCAGCAGGTCCGGGCCGACATCGCCCGGCTGCGGGGGCGCGCGGCCGATCCCGCCCTCGCCGCCGCACCCGTGGGCGCCCCCGTGAGGAGGCCGTCGCCATGAAGCCCTTCCTGGCCTTCCTCGCCGGCGCGGCGCTCGCCCTCGGCGCCACGGTGTTGGCGCCGGCGACACCGGTCGCCCTGCGCTCGGTCCTCGGCTTCTCCCCGCCGGTCCAGGCCGTCGCCCCGGCCCAGGCCGTGCCGCCGAAGACCGGCGGCGGGGGGCACGCCCACGGCTCCGGCGAGGGCCACGGCGACGAAGCCGCCGAAGGCGCCGTGCGGATGACGGAGGAGCAGGTCGCCGCCGCCCGGATCGAGGTGGCCGAGGCGGGCCCCGGCGCGGTCGCGCGGCGCGTTTCCCTGCCCGGGACCGTTGCCGCGAACGCCGACAAGCTGGCCCACGTCCCGGCCCGGGTGGCGGGCATCGTCACGGCCCTGAACAGGCGCCTCGGCGACGCGGCGGCGGCCGGCGAGGTGCTGGCGGTGGTGGAGAGCGCCGAGATCGCCACCACGAAGGGCGAGTACCTCGCGGCGCTCCGCACCACCGAGCTCGCCCGCACCACCTTCGAGCGCGAGCAGCGGCTGTGGCAGCGCAAGGTCTCCGCCGAGCAGGACTTCCTGAAGGCGCGGACCGACTGGGAGGAGGCGCAGATCCGCCTCGACCTCGCCCGCCAGAAGCTGGCCGCCATCGGCCTCGGCCGGGCGGAGATCGAGGCCCTGCCGCGCCAGCCCATCGAGGCGCTGCGGCGCCAGGAGGTGCGGGCGCCGATCGCCGGGAGGATCACCGCACGCCCCAAGTCGCTCGGCGACGCGGTGTCGGCCGAGGCGGAGGTCTACACGCTGGCCGACCTGTCCGCCGTCTGGGTGGAACTGGCGGTGCCCCCCGGCGACCTCGCCTTCGTCAAGGAGGGTTCGACGGTGCGCGTGCGCGGCGAGGGCGGGGCGGAGGGCGTGGGCCGCGTCGTGTTCCTGAGCCCGGTGCTGGACCCGGAAACCCGTTCGGCCCGCGCCGTCGTCGAGCTGCCGAACCCGGACGGGAAATGGAGCCCGGGCGGATTCGCCACCGCGTCCGTCGCCGCCGAGGAGCGGCGGGTGGACGTCCTGGTGCCGCGCGCGGCGGTGCAAGAGGTCGGGGGCGAGAGCGTGGTCTTCGTCCGCACGCCGGAGGGCTTCGAGAAGCGCGAGGTGGTGCTCGGCCGCGGCGACCGGGAAGGCGTCGAGGTGGTCTTCGGCCTCGACCCCGGCGAGCGATACGCCGCCGGCAACGCCTTCGTCCTCAAGGCCGAGCTCGGCAAGTCCGAAGCCGAGCACTCGCACTAGGGAACCGCCGCCGTGATCGCGCGCATCCTCGACTTCTCGGTCGCCCGGCGCTGGCTGGTGCTGCTGCTGGTGGCCGCCGCGGCCGGCCTCGGCCTCCGCTCCTTGCAGAACCTGCCGATCGACGCGGTGCCCGACATCACCAACAACCAGGTCCAGATCAACACGGTGGCGCCGGCGCTCTCGCCGCTCGAGGTCGAGAAGCAGGTGACCTACCCGGTCGAGACCGCCATGGCCGGCATCAAGGGCCTGCGGTCCACCCGGTCGCTCTCGCGCAACGGCTTCAGCCAGGTGGTGGTCATCTTCCGCGACGACGTGGACATCTACTACGCCCGCCAGCAGGTGCTGGAGCGCCTGTCCGAAGCTCGCGGGCTGCTGCCCCCGGGCGTCGAGCCGCGCACGGGGCCGATCTCCACCGGCCTCGGCGAGGTCACCATGTGGACGATCGACTGGGCGCCGCGGCGGGAGGGCGACACGGTCCGCGACGGGCGGCCGGGTTGGCAGGCGGACGGCAGCTACACCACGCCCGACGGGCAGCGCCTGGCGACCGACCTGGAGCGCACGGCGTTCCTCCGCACCCTGCAGGACTGGGTGGTGCGGCCGCAGCTCCGCAACGTGCCCGGCGTCGCCGGCGTGGACTCGATCGGCGGCTTCGTGAAGCACTACCACGTCCAGCCCGACCCGGCGCGGCTGATCGGCCTCGGTCTGTCCTTCGCCGACGTGGCGGAGGCGCTGGAGCGCAACAACGCCAGCCGCGGCGCCGGCTACATCGAGCGCGGGGGCGAGGCCTTCGTCGTCCGCTCCGGCGGCCGGTTGGAGTCGATGGACGACATCCGGAACGTGGTCGTGGCGACCCGGGAAAGCGTCCCCGTGCGGGTGCGCGACGTCGCCCAGGTGCTGGTCGGCCCGGAACTCCGCACCGGCAGCGCCAGCGCGAACGGGCAACAGGTGGTGGTCGGCACCGCCCTGATGCTGATCGGCGAGAACAGCCGCACCGTCGCCGCGGCGGTGGACGCCAAGGTGCGCGAGATCGCCCGCGCGCTGCCCGCCGGCGTCCAGCTCCGCACCGTGCTGGACCGCACCGAGCTGGTGGACGCGACGATCCGGACCGTGGCGAAGAACCTGGCCGAGGGCGCGCTGCTGGTGGTGGCGGTGCTGTTCCTGCTGCTCGGCGACCTGCGCGCGGCGGTGGTCACGGCGCTCGTCATACCCGTGACCATGCTGCTCACCGCCACGGGGATGCTGGAGGCGGGCATCAGCGCCAACCTGATGAGCCTCGGCGCGCTCGACTTCGGCCTGATCGTGGACGGCGCGGTGATCATCGCCGAGAACAGCCTGCGCCACTTGGCGGAGCGGCAGCGCGCCCTCGGCCGGGCGCTCGAACTCCGTGAGCGCCTGGAAACGGTCGCCGCGTCGGCCCGGGAGATGATCCGCCCCTCGGTGTTCGGGCAGGCCATCATCATCCTGGTCTACGTGCCGCTCCTCGCCTTCGAGGGCGTCGAGGGCAAGATGTTCGCGCCCATGGCGCTGACCGTCATCATCGCGCTCGTGGCCGCCTTCGTCCTCTCGCTCACCTTCGTCCCGGCGATGATCGCGCTGGTCGTGGCGGGCAAGGTGAAGGAGCAGGAGGTCTGGCTCGTCCGCGGCCTGAAGCGCGCCTACGCGCCGGCCCTGCGCTTCTCGCTGCGCTTCCCCGTCCCGGTGGCCGGCGCCGCGGCCGCGCTCTTCGCCCTCTCGCTCGTGCTCGGCTCCCGCCTCGGTTCGGAGTTCATCCCGCAGCTCGACGAGGGGAACATCGCCATGCACGCGATCCGCATCCCTTCGACCTCGCTCTCGCAGTCGCAGGCGATGCAGGTGCAGGTCGAGCGCGCCGTCTCCCGCTTCCCGGAGGTCGCGGTCGTGTTCTCCAAGACCGGCACCGCCGAGGTCGCCGCCGACCCGATGCCGGTCAACGTGTCCGACGCCTTCATCATCCTCAAGCCGCGCGGGCAGTGGCCCGACCCGGACCTGCCCAAAGCGGAGCTGGTCCGACGCATCGAGGAGGCGGTGCGGCGCCTGCCCGGCAACAGCTACGAATTCACCCAGCCGATCCAGATGCGGTTCAACGAGCTGCTGGCGGGCACCCGCGGCGACCTCGCGGTGAAGGTCTTCGGCGAGGAGTTCGGGCCGATGCTGGCCGCGGCGAACCAGGTCGCCGGCGCGCTGCGGGGCGTCCCCGGCGCCGAGGACGTGCGGGTGGAGCAGGCGACCGGCCTGCCCTTCCTGGAGATCGCGGTGGACAAGGCGGAGATCGCCCGGCGCGGCCTGAGCCTCGCCGCGGTGCAGGAGGTGGTCGGCACCGCCATCGGCGGGCGCGAGGCCGGCTTCGTGTTCGAAGGCGACCGCCGCTTCCCGATCGTGGTCCGGGTGCCCGAGGCGGTGCGCTCGGACATAGAGGCGCTGCGGAACCTGCCCGTGGCCTTGCCCGGGGTGGGCCGGGCGGGGGGCGCGGCGACGGTGCCGCTGCGCAGCCTCGCCGCCTTCCGCCTCACCGAGGGTCCGAACCAGGTCAGTCGCGAGAACGGCAAGCGCCGCGTGGTGGTGACGGCCAACGTCCGCGGCCGCGACATCGCCTCCGTGGTCGCCGACGCGCAGGCCGCTGTGGCGCGGGGCGTCCGGCTGCCCCCTGGATACTTCATCACCTGGGGCGGGCAGTTCGAGAACCTGGAGGCGGCGCGCAAGCGGCTCCTGGTGGTGGTGCCCGGCTGCTTCCTCCTGATCTTCCTGCTGCTCTACACGGCGCTCGGCTCGCCGCGCGACGCGCTGCTGGTGTTCAGCGCGGTGCCGCTGGCGCTCACGGGCGGGATCGCCACGCTCTGGCTGCGCGGGATGCCGCTCTCGGTGTCGGCCGCGGTCGGCTTCATCGCGCTGTCCGGCGTGGCAGTGCTGAACGGCCTCGTCATGCTGGACCGCGTCAAGCAGCTGCGCGGCGAGGGGTTGGGCCGCGACGAGGCGGTGCGGCAAGGGGCGATGGACCGGCTGCGGCCGGTGGCGATGACGGCGCTGGTCGCCTCGCTCGGCTTCGTGCCGATGGCCATCGCCACCGGGGCGGGCGCGGAGGTGCAGATGCCGATCGCCACCGTGGTCATCGGCGGCTTGGTCACGGCGACGCTGCTGACCCTGGTTGTGCTGCCCGCCCTCTACGCGCGCTTCGGCAGCGCCGACCCCGCGCCGCCAGAAGACGCGGACAGTGCCAAGCCCCGGCCCGTGCCGGGGCCGGAGGAGCAAGCCCGGGCGCACACGCCGGAACCGGCCTCCGCCAAGTAGCGGAGCGGCTTCAGGCCTCGTCCGCCGGGCGTGGCGTTGGCCGCAGCAGCCGCCGCGCACCCTCGGCGAGCCATCCGGCGGCGAGGCCGACGCCCGGGTCGAGAAGGAGCGTGCCGAGCGCGGCGAGCAGCGCGTCGTAGCCCGCGCGATCCTCGGTGATCGGGATCGGCTTGCCGATCGGCGCGCCGGCGCCGGCGAGGCGCGTGCTCGGCATCCCGGCCGACCTGCTTTCGTGCCACGCGGCGGCGGTCGGCGGCTACGCGCCGGAGGGGCACGTGCCCGCCCCCGCGGTCGAACGACTGCTGGCGGAACGCCCCGCCGGCGTCCGCGGCCTCGCGGTGCCCGGCATGCCGATCGGCTCGCCCGGGATGGAGGTGCCGGGGCGGCCCGAGGACGCCTACGACGTGATCGCCTTCTCGGTCGATGCGCCCCACAGGGTCTTCATGCGGTTCCGGGGCGGACGGGAGGCCTGACGCCGGCCGGCCAGGAGTCCCGGTAGTGGCGGAACCGAAGTTCGTTTCAGCGCGTCAGCGCGCGTATTCGATCCTGTTGTAGGATTGCCCCCGACCCGAATGCGACCTCCGTGCCCGCGGCTGAGATGTCCGGTGTTGGTGCGCAAGCGGACACTGCCGGCTAGCAGCCGAGATGGGCGGTTATGAGACCTGTGCGCGGATGGCGCTTGCGCACTGAAAGTTGTTGGTTTTCGGCGACGTCGCCCTTGTTGGCCGCGACCGTTGGCGTTTGCGCCCGCTGACCCGCCCTCCCGGGGGCGCGGCGGGCGGCCGCGGACGGACTCCGGGCGTGGTTCACGCCGATATCGGCTCCAGCAAGCGCCAGCTCCGGCGCAGGTTGTAGGCGATGGCGGTGAGCCGGACCTGGAGCCCGGCCTTGGCAATGCCGAGCCAGCGCATCCGCCGCAGGCCGTAGCAGCGCTTGGCGGTGCCGAACACTTTATCGATGCGGCAGCGGATCCGCCGGACGGCGGCGTTGTGCGCTTCCAGTCGCGCGAGCGCCCCGCCCCACGTGCCCGTGTGCACGACGCGAGGCGTGCCGCCCCGGGCGCGGATGACGGCCTCGGGTCTGCTGCCCGCGCGCTTCCACAGCCCAGGCGCGCTCGCCGCCCATCTCGGCGTCGTCCCGGCCCTGCGCCAGTCGGGCAAGCGCAATCCCGCCCGCGCCGCCGCCACCCGCTTCGGCAACGCCAGGCTGCGCACCGCGCTCTGGATGCCAACCCTCAGCGCCGTCCGCCGCAACCCGTGGCTGCGCGCCTTCTACGAACGCCTCCGAACCGCAGGAAAGCCGCCCAAGCTCGCCCTCTACACCACCGCCAAAAACTCAAGCCCTTCGCCAATACCACAGAGCAGGCGCGGGCGGCGTAGCCCATCCAAAGCGAAGCCGCCCGCGCCTGTGGCGAGGACAGAAAGCCCTTGCGCGACGTGACGGTATCTCACGCCAGGCGAAGAGGTCGCGCTGTTCCCGCCGAGCGCCCTACGGGATGGAACGCGTGTCCGATCAACCCGGCAGCGCGATCGCCACCGCGGCGCCGGCGCCGGCGCCGTCGCCCGCCCGGGCCTGTCCTCTCCGGAGATTTCCAGCGTCGGGCAACCGAGGCCGACTTTCGGCCAGGTCCGGCGGCGTCGCATCCGCCGCTCATCCGATCAGGCCGAGGCTGCGGGCGAGCACATAGGCGGCCACGA
>NZ_BAAAFZ010000055.1:0-24738 GCF_039523795.1 Craurococcus roseus
GGCGCCGGCGGCGTGGCGAACTTGTCGGGCGGCGGCGTGGCGAACTTCTCAACCGGCGCCGCGTCCCCGGACGGCGGCGGCTTCACCTGGGCCGAGGCCGGTCCGCAGGCGAGGAGAACCGCCCCCAGCAGCGCCGAGCGTCCGAACCGTACCATGCGCGCTTCCCCTCCGCTTGGCGCCGCTGCCGCCGTGGTCCCGGCATAGTGGTGGCATCCGCGCCCCGTCGCCAGTGCGCGCCGCCGCGCGCCGGCCGACCGCACCCTGGCGCGGGGGCCCGGCGCGGCCCATCTCAACGCCATGACCGACCTGCCCGCCAAGCCGGCCGCTTCCGCCGCCGTTTCGGCCTTCCTCCGCAAGGTCGAGACCATGCCCCGGGCACGCCCGGCGAACGGCCGCCGCGGCCGCCTCCTCTTCGCGGTGGACGCCACCGCGTCGCGCCAGCCCACCTGGGACCGCGCCTGCCACCTGCAAGCGGAGATGTTCGCCGCCACGCGCGACCTCGGCGGCCTGGAGGTGCAGCTCGCCTACTACCGCGGCTTCGGCGAGTTCGCCGCCACGCCCTTCCTGTCCGACACCACCGACCTGGCCCGCCGCATGGCCGGCGTGCGGTGCCTGGGCGGGCTGACCCAGATCGGCAAGGTGCTGGAGCACGCCTTGAACGAGACCGCGCGCGAGCGCGTCCACGCCCTGGTGTTCGTGGGCGACGCGGTGGAGGAGCCGGTGGACCCGCTCTGCCACGGCGCCGGGCAGCTCGGCCTGCGCGGCCTGCCGGTGTTCGCCTTCCACGAGGGCGGCGAACGCAAGGCCGGCGAGGCGCTGCGCCAGATCGCGCAGCTCTCCGGCGGCGCCTACGCGCCCTTCGATGCGTCCAGCGCCGCGACGCTGCGCGACCTGTTGCGCGCCGTCGCGGTCTACGCCGCCGGCGGGCGCGACGCGCTGACGCGCTTGCCGGGGGGCACGGCGCGGGCCATCGCCGGGCAGTTGCCCGCGCCGAAGCGGTAGCGCGCCGTGGTCTGGGTCGCGCTCGGCGCCGGCGCGCTCCTGTTCGGGGTGTGGCTGCTGCGCCTCCTGGCGAACGCGCCCGCTTCGGCCATACGGCAAGGGCTGGTCTGGTTCGCGGGGCTGCTGGCGGCGGCGGTCGTGCTGCTGATGCTGTTCACCGGGCGGGCGCCGCAACTGGTCGGGCTGGCCGGGCTGTTGGCGCCCTTCGCCTACCGCTGGTGGCACAACCGGCGCGCGGCGCGGCGCTTCGGCGCCGGTGCGGCGGGGGGCGAGAGCGGCGGCGGCGAGAGCCGGGTGGAAACCACCACGCTGGAGATGCGCCTCGACCACGCCAGCGGCCGGATGAGCGGCCGGGTCCGCGTCGGGCCGCAGGCCGGGCGCGAGTTGGCGGAGCTGTCGCGGACGGAGCTGCTGGCGCTGCTCGCCGCGTGCCGCACCGGCGACCCGGACAGCGTGCCGCTGCTGGAAGCGTGGCTGGACCGCGCCGACCCGCACTGGCGCGAGGACGACGGGCACGGCGGCGGCGCGGAAGGCGCGCGGACGGCCGCGCCCGGCAGCGGCCCGATGACCCGCCAGGAGGCCCTGGCCGTGCTCGGTCTGGCGGAGGGCGCGTCCGAAGCGGAGATCAAGGCCGCCCACCGCCGGTTGATGCGCGCCGCGCACCCGGACAGCGGCGGCAGCGATTGGATGGCGGCGCGGCTCAACGAGGCGCGCGACGTGCTCATGCCCTGACGCCCGTTGGACGCCGGGCCGGCGGGTTGCGGCCGGGGACGGGACGGGAGAGGGTTGGCCCGCGGTCGTCCTGGGCGGGAACACCCAGGGCGCGCATGGCCGGGCCGCAGCCAGGCCGGAACGGGTCTGGCGCCCGGCGGAAACGCCGAAGCCATCGCAGGGGGAATGGCCATGGTCCCACGCCGGGGGTTGCTGGCCGGCGCGTTGCTCGCCGCGCCGGCCGCGTCGAATCAACCGGCCGCCGCCGATGGGCGGCGCGCGGCGCTGCTGGACGGCGTCGCCGGGCTCGAACGGAGGCACGGCGGGCGCCTCGGCGTCGCCGTCCTCGACACGGCAGCGCCGGACGCCTCCGTCGCCGCGCACCGCGGCGACGAGCGCTTCGCCATGACGAGCACGTTCAAATTCGTCGCCGCCGCCTTTGTCCTGGCGCGGGTGGACCGGGTCGAGGAGAGCCTAGATCGTCGGGTTTCCTACGGGCGGGACCAACTCGTCACCTATTCGCCCGTCACCGAGAAGCACGCCGGCGGCGCGGGCGGCATGACAGTCGGCGAGATCTGCGACGCCGCGGTGACGCTCAGCGACAACACCGCCGGGAACCTGCTGCTCGACGGCTTCGGCGGGCCGGCGGGGCTGACCGCCTACATGCGCTCGCTCGGCGACGGCGTTTCGCGGCTCGACCGCCGGGAAACCGAGCTGAACGAGGCCGCGCCCGGCGACCCGCGCGACACCACCACGCCGGCCGCGATGCTCGGCGTCCTGCGCGAAACCGTGCTCGGGGCCGCGCTTTCCCCGCCGTCGCGCGCGCGGCTGGCGGCGTGGCTCGTCGCCAACAAGACGGGGGACAAGCGGCTGCGCGCCGGCGTGCCGGCGGGCTGGACGGTCGGCGACAAGACGGGCACCGGCGAGCGCAACGCCACCAACGACATCGCCGTCATCTGGCCGCCGGGGCGCGCGCCCATCCTGGTGACGGCCTACTACGCCGAAGCGGGGGCCTCCGCCGACGAGCGGAACGCGGTGCTGGCGGAGGTCGGGCGGCTCGCGTCCGCCGTTTGATGGGGAGCCGCGCATGACGCCGGACGAGTTCCGCCGCCTGGGCCACCGCTTGGTCGACTGGATCGCCGACTACCGCGAGAACATCGCCAGCCATCCGGTGATGGCGCAGGTGGCGCCCGGCGAAGTCCGGTCGCGCCTGCCCGCCGACCCGCCGGAGCGGCCGGAGAGCATGGAGGCGGTGCTGGCCGACCTCGACCGAATCGTGATGCCGGGGATCACGCATTGGCAGTCCCCGCGCTTCTTCGGCTACTTCCCGGCCAACGCGCCGCTCGCGGGCGTGCTGGGCGACCTTGTGAGCACCGGGCTCGGCGTGGTCGGCCTGTCGTGGCAGTCCGGCCCGGCCGTCACGGAGGTCGAGGAGGTCACGACCGACTGGGTGCGCCGGATGGTCGGCCTGTCGGGCGCCTGGAGCGGCGTGATCCAGGACACCGCCTCCACCAGCACCCTGGTCGCGCTGGTCTGCGCGCGGGAGCGGGCGACGGGCTACGGCATGGCGCGCGGCGGCTTGCAGGCGGAGCCGAAGCCGCTCGCGGTGTACGCGTGCGCGCACAGCCACAGCTCGGTGGACAAGGCGGCGCTGCTGGCCGGCTTCGGGCGGGAGGCGATCCGCCTCGTGCCGTTCGACCAAGCCTATGCCATGCGCGCCGACGCGCTGGAAGCGATGGTTCGGGAGGACGAGGCGCGGGGCCTGCGCCCCTGCGCCGTCGTCGCCACCACAGGCACCACCGCCACCACGGCGCTCGACCCGGTGGGCGCGATCGCGGAGGTCGCTCGGCGCCGCGGCCTGTGGCTGCACGTGGACGCCGCGATGGCCGGCAGCGCGATGATCCTGCCCGAGTGCCGCTGGATGTGGGACGGGATCGAGGGCGCGGACAGCCTCGTGCTCAACGGCCACAAGTGGCTCGGCGTCCCGTTCGACTGCTCGCTCTACTTCGTGCGCGACCCGGAGCACCTGGTGCGGGTGATGTCCACCAACCCGAGCTTCCTCCAGAGCGCGGTGGACGGCCAGGTGAAGAACCTGCGCGACTGGGGCATCCCGCTCGGCCGCCGGTTCCGGGCGCTCAAGCTGTGGTTCGCCATCCGCGAGCAGGGCGTGGAGGCGCTGCGCGAGCGGCTGCGGCGCGACATGCGGAACGCGCGCTGGCTGGCGGAGCAGGCGGAAGCGGCGCCCGGTTGGCGCGTGCTGGCGCCGGTCCCTCTGCAAACGGTCTGCCTGCGCCACGAACCGCCCGGCCTGGGAGGCGAGGCGCTGGACCGGCACACGCTGGGCTGGGCCGAGCGGGTGAACCGCTCCGGCGCGGCCTACCTCACGCCGGCGGCGCTGGACGGCCGCTGGATGGTGCGCGTGTCCGTCGGCGCGGAGGCGACGGAGCGGGCCGATGTGGCGGCGCTCTGGGGGGTCATGCTCGAAGCGGCGGAGGTCGAGAGCCGGGGTCCGCGCTCGATCGGCTGAGACCCCGGCCCGACGCCGGGTTCCCCGGCAGGCCCGCCGCCCTCCGCCCGGCAGGGCGGCTCAGCGGCCGGCCGCCTTTTCGCGGAGGCGGCGTTCCTGTTCGGCGGCTTGCGGCGTCAGCGCATCGCCGAAATCCGCTGCCTCGAAGACCGGCCGGATTTCGATCTCGCTCGGACCGGGCATCGGGTTCGGGCAGCGCTTCGCCCACTCGACGGCCTCGGCCATGTCCTTGACTTCCCAGAGCCAGAAGCCGGCGACCAGTTCGCGGACCTCGGCGAAGGGACCGTCGACGACGGTGCGGCCGGGGCCGTCGAAGGCCACGCGCTTCCCCTTCGCCGAAGGATGCAGGCCCTCGCCGGCCAGGAGGACGCCGGCGTCGGCCAGTTCCTGGTTGTACTTGCCCATGGCTGCGAGGAGTTCGGTCGAGGGCATGACGCCCGCTTCGCTGTCTTTCGTCGCTTTCACCAGGACCATGACACGCATCGCCTTGTCTCCGATCTGATCAATCGCGGCCGCGCCCTCGACCTCCACCCGCCCCAGGACCGCGGCGGCCGCCGCGCCAACGCCGGCCACGGTGCCCGCTGATCGGAAAGCGCCCTAAGCGGCGGCTGCGACGACCATCCAGGACACGCCGAAGCGGTCGGCGACGACGCCGAAGCGCGGCGAGAAGAAGGTCTTCCCGAGCGGCATCTGCACCTGCCCGCCTTCTGCCAGCGCGGCGAATAGCCGGTCGGCCGTCGCCTCGTCCGGCACCGAGAGCGAGAGCGACACGCCCCCGAACCGCGCCTGCCCCGAGCAGCGGCCGTCGCTGGCCATGAGCGTGGCGTCGCCGACGCGGAACTCGGCGTGCATGACCTTCCCCTCCGCGCCGGGCGGGACCATGCCCGGCGGGAGCGGGTCGGGGCTGTCCTTGAAGCGCATGAGCGCCGTGACCTCGGCGCCGAGCGCCTCCCGGTAGAACCCGAGCGCTTCCTCGGCCCGGCCTTCGAAGAACAGGTAGGGTTGGACCTGCATGGCGTTCCTTCTCTGAATGGGCGGCGTTAGAAATTACATTTAGTAACTATATAGTCAAGAAAAATAACTAAACCGCTCCGACCGAAATCCGCCGCGGTCGGGGCCTTTCCGATGCACCCGCCGCGGGAGCATCTCCAGGGAGGCCAAACCCCGCTCAGGACCCGCCCACCCGCCTTGCTCCGGACCGGCGCCGCATGGCACTCCTGCCGCCAGCGGCGCCGCACCGGCGCCGCATCCATTCGTCACACCGAGTACCCGCCCCCAGGAGGCCCCGTGTCAGCCCTGAAGCCGCTCAAGAAGGCCGTCCTGCCCGTCGCCGGCCTCGGCACCCGCTTCCTCCCCGCCACCAAGGCGCTGGCGAAGGAGATGCTGCCGGTGGTGGACAAGCCCTTGATCCAGTACGCGATCGAGGAGGCCCGGGCGGCGGGCATCGAGCAGTTCTGCCTCATCACCGGCCGCGGCAAGACCTCCATCGTCGAGCACTTCGACGTGGCCTTCGAGCTGGAGCGCACCCTGGAGGAGCGCGGCAAGACCGAGACGCTGGCCGAGCTGCGGGCCATGGCGATGGAGCCCGGCTCCCTGGTCACGGTGCGCCAGCAGGTGCCGATGGGCCTGGGCCACGCCATCTGGTGCGCCCGCGCCTTCATCGGCGACGACCCCTTCGCCATCCTGCTGCCCGACGACCTGATGCTCTGCGACACCCCGGCCACCAAGCAGCTCGCCGACGCCTACCGGGAGACGGGCGGCAACGTGGTGGCGATCGAGGAGGTGCCGCGGGAGCGCGTCAACAAGTACGGCGTGCTGGACGTGGCGGAGGACAAGGGGCGGCTCGTCTCGGTGAAGGGCTTGGTGGAGAAGCCGCCGCCCGAGGAGGCGCCGTCCAACCTGACGATCATCGGCCGCTACGTGCTGATGCCGGAGGTGATCGCCCACCTCGCCCGCATGGAGCGCGGCGCCGGCGGCGAGGTGCAGCTCACGGACGGCATGGCGAGCCTGATCGGCAAGCAGCCCTTCCACGGCCTCCGCTACGAGGGCCGCCGCTTCGACTGCGGCGACAAGGCCGGGTTCCTGGAAGCACAGATCGCCTTCGCGCTGAAGCGGCCCGATATGGCGCCGGCGGTGCGCGAGTTCCTCAAGCGCTACGCCTGACGATCCCGGCGGAGGCTCAGACGTGCGGATAGCCATGCTGGGGGCCGGCTATGTCGGCCTCGTCTCGGGCGCCTGCTTCGCCGAGTTCGGCGTCGAGGTGCGCCTGGTGGACACCGACGCGGCCAAGGTCGCCGGCCTGCGGGAGGGCCGCATCCCGATCTACGAGCCGGGGCTCGACCGGTTGGTGGAGGACAACGCCCGCGAAGGGCGGCTGCGCTTCACCACCGACCTCGCGGAGGCGATGGCGGGCGCGGACGCGGTGTTCCTGTCGGTCGGCACGCCGTCCCGCCGCGGCGACGGCCACGCCGACCTGTCCTACGTCTTCGCCGCCGCCGAGCAGGTGGCGCGCGCCGCGGCCGGGCCGTTGGTGCTGGTGACGAAGTCCACCGTGCCGGTCGGCACCGGCCGGCGCGTGCGCGAGGTGGTGCGGGCGGCGCGGCCGGACCTCCCCATCGAGGTCGCCTCCAATCCGGAATTCCTGCGCGAAGGCAGCGCCATCGGCGACTTCATGCGGCCCGACCGGGTGGTGATCGGCACCGGGGACGGGCCGGGCGGCGAGCGGGCGCTGGCCGTGCTCAAGCGGCTGTACCGGCCGCTCTACCTGATCGAGACGCCGATCGTGGCGACCTCCATCGAGACGGCGGAGCTGACCAAGTACGCCGCCAACGCCTTCCTCGCCATGAAGGTGACGTTCATCAACGAGGTGGCGGACCTGTGCGAGCGGGTCGGCGCCGACGTCCACGACGTGGCGCGCGGCATGGGACTGGACGGGCGGATCGGGCGCAAGTTCCTCCGCGCCGGGCCCGGCTACGGCGGCTCCTGCTTCCCCAAGGACACCCTGGCCCTGGCCCGCACCGCGGCGGACGCCGGCAGCCCGGTGCGGCTCGTCGAGACAACCATCGCCGTGAACGAGGAGCGCAAGGCCGCCATGGCCGAGCGCGTGGTGGCGGCCCTGGGCGGGGACGTGGCCGGCAAGACCGTCGCCGTGCTCGGCCTCACCTTCAAGCCGGAAACGGACGACATGCGCGACGCGCCTTCGCTGTCCGTGCTGCCGCCGCTCGCAGCCGCCGGCGCCAAGCTGCGCGCCTTCGATCCGGCCGGCACGGGCACGGCGCGGCAACTCCTGCCGGCGGGCGTGCACTACGCGGCGAACGCGCTGGACGCCGCCAAGGGAGCCGACGCGCTGGTGCTGCTCACCGAATGGAACGAGTTCCGCGCCCTGTCCTCGGCGCGGCTGCGCGAAGCGATGCGCGGGGACGTGGTGCTCGATTTCCGCAACGTATACGACCCGGAGGCGATGCGCGCCGCGGGATTTCGCTACCATTCCATAGGCCGCCCCTGATACGTCGGCGGTGAAGGTTCCCGAGGACATGCGATGACCGTTTTCAACCACCGCTTCAACCCGACCGTGCTGCGCGAGTACGACATACGCGGCATCGTGGGCGACACCTTGAAGCCCGAGGACGCCTTCGCCATCGGCCGCTGCTTCGGCTCGGTCATCGTGCGCAACGGCGGGTCCAAGGTGGCGGTGGGCTACGACGGCCGCCTGTCCTCCCCCGACATGGAGCCGCAGCTCGTGGCGGGCCTGCGCGCCTGCGGGCTGGAGGTGCTGCGCGTCGGCCTGGTCGCAACGCCCATGCTCTACTACGCGGCCTACGCGCTGGAGGCCGACGGCGCCGCCATGGTGACGGGCAGCCACAACCCGCCCGATTACAACGGCTTCAAGATGATGATCGGCAAGAAGCCGTTCTTCGGCGCCCAGATCCAGGAGATCGGCCGCATGGCCGCCGAGGGCGACGTGGTGCCCGTCTCCACCGAGGGCAGCGACCGGCAGGTGGACATCGCGGAGGACTACGTCGCCCGCGTCCTGCGCGACTACGACGGCGGCGACCGCAAGCTCCGCGTGGTCTGGGACCCGGGCAACGGCTCCGGTTGCGACGTGACCAAGCTGCTGGCGGCCAAGCTGCCGGGCGAGCACTTCGTCATCAACGGCACGGTGGACGGCACCTTCCCCAACCACCACCCGGACCCGACGGTGCCCAAGAACCTCGAACAGCTCATCGAGGAGGTGGCGACGCAGAAGGCCGACCTCGGCATCGCCTTCGACGGCGACGCGGACCGCATCGGCGTGGTGGACGACCAGGGCCACATCCTGTTCGGCGACCAGCTCATGGTGGTTTTGTCGCGCGACGTGCTGAAGAGCAAGCCCGGCGGCACCATCATCGCCGACGTGAAGGCGAGCCAGGTGCTGTTCGACGAGATCGCCAAGGCCGGCGGCGAGCCGCTGATGTGGAAGACCGGCCACTCGCTCATCAAGGCCAAGATGGCGGAGACCGGCTCGCCGCTGGCCGGCGAGATGTCCGGCCACATCTTCTTCGCCGACAAGTGGTACGGCTTCGACGACGCGCCCTACTCGGCCCTGCGCCTGCTCGGCATCGTGGCGCGCATGGACGGGCCGCTCTCCGCCGTGCGGGCGGCGCTGCCGCAGGTCATCAACACGCCCGAACTCCGCTTCGACTGCTCGGAGGACCGCAAGTTCGCCGTCGTGCGCGAGGTCAAGGAACGCCTCGCCGCGGAAGGCGCCACCGTGCAGGACGTGGACGGCGTGCGCGTGCTGACGGACGACGGCTGGTGGCTGCTCCGCGCCTCCAACACCCAGGCGGTGCTGGTGGCCCGTTGCGAGGCCAGCAGCGAGGCCGGGTTGGAGCGGCTGAAGGCGCAGCTCTCCAAGCAGTTGCAGGCGAGCGGCTTGGCGGCGCCGGACTTCTCGGGGGAGAACGCGGGGCACTGAGCGGGTCGGTGCCGCCGGCGACGGCGGCGGCGATGCCCGGGCACCCCCGCCCACCGGCGGGGCACCTGGCGGCGGACGGCGCGGCGCGGCGGCCCGTGACCCGGCGCGGCTGCGGCGCGGCGCTGCTCTCGGGCTCGGCGGCGCTCGCGGCGGCGGCGGGCTGCGCGCACTTCCACGACCTGCCGGACGGCGGCGCCGGCGCCATCGAGGACGATCTCCTGTTCCGGGAAGCCATGGCCAGCGCGCCGGTGCTGCCCGGCAACAAGGTCACGCCCATCTACGGCGGCCGCCGGACGTTCCGGGCGCTGTTCCGCGAGATCGAGGCGGCCCGGGACCACGTGAACCTGGAGTTCTTCATCCTCCAGGACGTCCGCCTCCCCGGCGACACCGGGCCGTCGTTGTTCGACCTGCTGCGCCGGAAGCTCGGCCAAGGGGTCGCGGTCACGATCATCTACGACAGCATCGGCTCCGCCGACACGCCGCGCGCCGCGCTCGACTCCCTGCGCGGGGCCGGGGCCAACCTCCTGTCCTTCAACCCGGCCAACCCCTTCGAGGCGCGCGGCGCCTGGCGGCCCAACGCGCGCGACCACCGCAAGATCGCCATCGCGGACGGCCGCGTCGCGGGCATGGGCGGGGTGAACTTCGACCCCGTATACGAGAACTCTTGCAGCAACATCCCCCCGGACGAGCCGGTCGAGAGCACGGACGACGCCTGCTGGGCCGATGTCGCCATCCGCGTCGAGGGCCCGGCGGTGGCGGCGTTGCAACGGCTCTTCCTCGACACCTGGGGGAAGCAGGGCGGCGGCCCGCTCCCGGACCGCGACTGGTTCCCGCCGACCGGGCAAGCGGGCGGCACCGCCATGCGCGTGTTCGGCAGCGAGCCCGGCGAGGGCAAGCCGCGCTTCCACGTCGCGCGCCTGGCCGCGTTCGCGGACGCGCGCCGCACCATCCGGCTCTGCACCGGCTACTTCGTCCCTACGCTCCGGGAGATCGACGAACTGGCGCGGGCCGCGCGGCGCGGCGTGGAGGTGCACCTGCTCTTGCCGGGCGTGACCGACACGCCGCCGGCCACGCACGCCCAGCGCGCGTCCTACGGGCCGTTGCTGGAGGCCGGGGTCCGGATCTGGGAGGTCAAGGACAGCGTGTTGCACGCCAAGATCGCGGTGGTGGACGGCGCTTGGTCGGCGGTCGGCTCGTCCAACCTCGACCGGCGGAGCGTCGCCTGGAACAACGAGGTGGACGCGGTGCTGCTCGGGCCGGAGTTGGGCGCTTCGCTGGAAACGGCCATGGGGCGCGTGGCGGCCCGCGCGGAGCCGGTGACGCTGGAAGGGTGGCGCCGGCGCGGCGTCGGCCAGCGCTTCAAGGAGTTGCTGGCCTGGCCGTTGACGGACCTGCTCTGACCGCGGCCCGGCGCGGCGCGGTCACGAGCCGCCGACAGGCTCCGCCGAGGCCAACACCGCGCGGACGGTGCCGAACCAGGGGGTCGGGACCTCGATGAGCACCGGCACCGCCGCCCGCCCCGGCAACGGACGCGCCACCCACGCCACCACCGGCGGGCGCTCGGGGCCGTCCCGCTCCTGCGCCGCGTGGCGGCCGGCGACCAAGCGCCCGGAGAAGGCGCAGCGCAGCGCCGGGCCGGCGAAGGCGCCCTTGCCGCGCGGCAACTCGTCCAGGCCCTCGGTCCAGGCGCGGAAGTCGGACCGGCGGCGGCCGTCGTAAACCGGCGCCTCGCCGTCGCAGCGGCCGGTCTGCGCCACCGCGCGGAGCAGCTTCGCCATCGCGGACAGCACGTCCACCGTGTTGCGCTTCAGCGCCTCCGGCACCGGTTCGCGCTCCGGCTCCAGCGGCGGTTCCAGCACGCGGAGCAGCGGGGCGCCGCCGGGGGGCGGGGCGTAGTCGAGATGCAACGCCCGCCGCCCGCCGCGCCACTCGCCTTCCGAACTGTGGCGCCGCGGCAAGGGATCGGGGCCGCGCCAGCTCCCTTCGGTGACGCTCACCTGCTCGCCGCCGCCGGCGAAGGCCGCGCCGACGCCCACCGGCCGCGCCCGCGTTTGCACGCGGTATCGCGGGCCCGAAAGGTCGAACAGCGCCTCCACACGCATCACGTTAAGGCCGCCGGCCCGCACATCGTAGCGCGCCAGAACCGCTTCCGCGCGGGCGGGAAGAGGGGCGAGCGCCAGGGCGGCGACGGAAACGGCGGCGGCGATGGCCGGGCGGGGGGTCATGGCGAAAGGATGGGATCGGCGGCGGAGCGGGGCAACGTCCGGCGGAGCGGATCGCCGCGCGAGCCCCGCGGCGAAGGGCCTGCCGACGGGGGCGGGACCGCGTGCAGCACTCCGTCCACGAGGCTCGGCACCGTCTGCCGAGGCCGGACGGGCGGCCGGTGCGGGAGGCTCGGCCGGCGGTACGCCGAGGCCCGGCGGATGCCCGGGCCTCCCCTTCAAACCCCGCCGCGGCCGCACCGGAGCGGCCCGACCGCCCGCGACCGGCTGGCGGCGGCCGTCGCCGGTCCGCTCGCCGTCCGCCCGGCGGAAGCGACGCGTCGACCTCGGTTGACGGCGCTCGTTCGCCCCGCCCGCGCGGGCCGCGGCCGCCGCCGATCCGGCTTCAGGCCGCGCCGGCGAGGCGCGCGCGCGCTTCCACCGAGATCCGGTGCCGGCGCGATTCGCGCTCCTGCAAGCGGTAGCCGCACAGGATGTCGAGCGCCGTGACGGCGGCGACCATGCCCATGGCGATGTCCACCTCCGTCCGCCGCGGGTTGTCGCGGCGCAGCCCTTCGGCGGCCAGCGCGGCGAGGTCCAACGCGTCGCCGCCGACGCGGGCCCAGAGCAGCGCGGGCGAGCTGGGGCGCGTCAGGATGCCGAGGCCGACCGCGATCTCCCGCAGGCCGAAGAGGCGGAACAAGGGCGTGCGGTGCTCCATGCCGAGCGCCTGGGCCATGCGGCGGCCGGCGAGGAGCTCCGCCGCGCCGAGGGCGACGCTGAACCAGCCGAGGCCGCGGGACAGAGAGATTGCGTTCATGCCGTTCTCCTGGCGAGCGGCGCCGGTGCCGTCGCGTTCGGCTCCGGCAACGCCGGGGCGGCGGGGCGGTTCGGCCCGCCTCAACCCGAGCCGAGCGCCGCCTTCACCATCGGCCCGGCCTTGGCCATGTCGAGCGTGGCGGCGTGGCGGGCGCGCAGCGCGGCCATGACCTTGCCCATGTCCTTGACGCTCGCCGCGCCGGTTTCGGCCACCGCCTCGCGGACCGCTGCGGCCATGGCCGCCTCATCCATTTGTTGCGGCAGGAAACCTTCGATCACGGCGATCTCCGCTTCTTCCTTGGCCGCGAGCTCCGGGCGGTTGCCCTGGCGGTAGAGGTCCGCGCTCTCGCGGCGGCTCTTGGCCATGCCGCGTAGCATGGAGACGATCTGCTCGTCCGGCACCTTGTCCACGCCGGAGGGACGAGCGGCGATGTCCACCTCCTTCAGCTTGGCGATGATCATGCGGACGGCGGAGGTGCGGGGCGCGTCGCCGGCCTTCATGGCGGCCTTCATCTCCTCGGTGAAGCGGCTGCGTAGTTCCATCGGCGGAAACTCCTTTGGGTGCCCGGGCGCATACAGCGCAGCAGGCCGGGACGCACCGGCAGCCGGCCGGACGGGAAATAATTTCCCATCCCATTCCTGTGTCTTGTAGTGGGAAGTATTTTCCGGCAGTCTCGCGGCCATGCCGACCGTTGAAGACGTGGTGCGCCTCCTGGGCGGGCCGGAGGCGGCCGCGGCCCGATGCGGCGTGGGGACCGAGGCCATCCGCAAGTGGCGCCAGGCCCACGCCATCCCGTCGCGCCATTGGCCGGCGGTGATCGCCGCCACCGGGCTTTCCTTGTCCGACATGCCGGGCGCGGCCACCCTCGCCCGCCCCGCCGCCGCCCCGCCCCCTTCCGCAGTGGAGACGCCGACCATGACCGACCCGAAGGACGACGTGCCCGAGGGCGCGACCGCGGTTCTGGTGCTGGGGGACGGGTCGGTGTTCTGGGGGCGCGGCTTCGGGGCGCGGCGGACCACGGTGGGCGAGGTCTGCTTCAACACCGGCATGACCGGCTACCAAGAGACGCTCACCGACCCTTCCTACGCCGCCCAGATCATCACCTTCACCTTCCCGCACATCGGCAACGTGGGCGCCAACCCGGAGGACATGGAGGCGGCCTCGCCCGCCGCCCTCGGGTTGGTGGTGAAGCAGGACGTGACGGAGCCGGCGAACTGGCGGGCGACGCGCCACCTCGACGACTGGCTGAAGAGCCACGACGTGCCGGGCATCGCCGGCGTGGACACGCGGGCGCTGACGCAGGCTATCCGCGACGGCGGGCCGCCCAACGGCGTGCTGTGCCACCCGGCGGACGGGCGGTTCGACCTCGCCACGCTGCGGAAGCAGGCGCGCGCGTGGCCGGGGCTGGAGGGGATGGACCTCGCGCGCGAGGTCTCCTGCCGGCAGTCCTATCGCTGGGACGAGACCACCTGGGCCTGGGGACGGGGCTTCGGCAAGCAGGAGGCGCCGCGCCGCCGCGTGGTGGCGGTGGACTACGGGGCCAAGCGCAACATCCTCCGCTCGCTGGCCGAGACCGGCATGGAGGTGACGGTGGTGCCGGCGACGGCCACCGCCGAGGAGATCCTGCGCCACGGGCCGGACGGCGTGTTCCTGTCCAACGGGCCGGGCGACCCGGCGGCGACGGGCGAGTACGCGGTGCCGGCCATTCGGGGCGTGCTCGACAAGGGCGTGCCGGTGTTCGGCATCTGCCTCGGCCACCAGCTCCTGGCGCTGGCCCTGGGCGCCAAGACCTACAAGCTGAAGATGGGCCACCGGGGCGCAAACCAGCCGGTGAAGGACCTCGCCACCGGGCGGGTCGAGATCACCAGCCAGAACCACGGCTTCGCGGTGGACGACAAGAGCCTGCCGGACGGCGTGGAGGTGACGCACGTGTCGCTGTTCGACGGCTCCAACGAGGGCATCCGCGCCACCGACCGGCCGGCCTTTTCCGTGCAGTACCACCCGGAGGCGTCGCCTGGGCCGTCCGACAGCGCGCACCTGTTCCACCGATTCGCCGACCTGATCGAGCGGGAGAAGGCCCAATGAGCGGCGGCATGTTCGACCTGTCGGGCCGGGTGGCGCTTGTCACCGGCGGCAACGGCGGCATCGGGCTCGGGCTGGCGCGCGGCCTCGCGCGGTGCGGGGCGGCGGTGATGGTGGCCGGGCGCGACGCGGCGAAGAACGCGGCGGCGGTGCAGGAGCTTTCGGCGCTGGGCGCCAAGGCGGATTCGGTGGTGGCCGACATCACGGACGAGGCGGCGGTCGGCGCCATGGTGGACGCGACGGCGACGCGCCTCGGCGGGCTCGACATCCTGGTGAACAACGCCGGCACCAACATCCGCCGCCGGCCGGAGGAGCAGCGGCTGGAGGACTGGCGCACCGTCATCGACACCAACCTGACCTCCGCCATGCTGGCGAGCCGCGCGGCGCACCCGCACCTGAAGCGCGGCGGGCGCGGGCGGGTGATCAACAACGGGTCCATGCTGTCGATCTTCGGCCTGCCCTTCCACATCGCCTACGCGGCGTCCAAGGGCGGGGTGGTGCAGTTCACCAAGTCCCTCGCCACCGCCTGGGCGGCGGACGGCATCACGGTGAACGCGATCCTGCCGGGATGGATCGACACCGACCTGACGCGCAAGGCGCGCACCGACATGGGCGGGCTGAACGAGAACGTGCTCGCGCGCACGCCCGCGAAGCGCTGGGGCGACCCGAGCGATTTCGAGGGCATCGCCGCCTTCCTGGCGAGCGACGCTTCGGCCTTCATCACCGGCACGGCGATACCCGTGGACGGCGGCTTCTCGGTGCAAGGTTAGGACCCCTCCCCCATGCCCAAGCGCACCGACATCAAGAGCATCCTCATTATCGGCGCCGGCCCGATCGTCATCGGCCAGGCCTGCGAGTTCGACTACTCCGGCGCGCAGGCGTGCAAGGCGCTGCGGGCGGAGGGCTACCGGGTGATCCTGGTGAACTCCAACCCCGCCACCATCATGACCGACCCGGACCTGGCGGACGCCACCTACGTCGAGCCGATCACGCCGGAGATGGTGGAGAAGGTCATCGCCAAGGAGCGGCCGGACGCGGTGCTGCCGACCATGGGCGGGCAGACGGCGCTCAATACCGCGATGAAGCTGGACGCGGCGGGCGTGCTGGAGAAGTACGGCTGCGAGCTGATCGGCGCCAAGGCGGAGGTGATCGACAAGGCCGAGGACCGGCTGAAATTCCGCGACGCCATGGCGAAGATCGGCATCGAGAGCCCGCGCAGCGGCATCGCGCACAGCATGGCGGAAGCGCGCGCCGTGTTGGACCAAGTGAAGCTGCCCTGCGTGATCCGCCCGTCCTTCACCCTCGGCGGCACCGGCGGCGGCATCGCCTACAACCGCGAGGAGTTCGAGCAGATCGTGGCGGCGGGCCTCGACGCCTCCATGACCAACGAGGTGCTGGTCGAGGAGAGCGTGCTGGGCTGGAAGGAATTCGAGATGGAGGTGGTCCGCGACCGCGCGGACAACTGCATCATCGTCTGCTCCATCGAGAACCTGGACGCCATGGGCGTCCACACCGGCGACAGCGTGACGGTGGCGCCGGCGCTGACGCTGACCGACCGCGAGTACCAGCGGATGCGCGACGCCTCCATCGCCTGCCTGCGCGAAATCGGCGTGGACACCGGCGGGTCGAACGTGCAGTTCGGCATCAACCCGGCCGACGGGCGGATGGTGGTGATCGAGATGAACCCGCGCGTGTCGCGCTCCTCGGCGCTGGCGTCGAAGGCCACGGGCTTCCCGATCGCCAAGGTCGCGGCGAAGCTCGCGGTGGGCTACACGCTGGATGAGCTGGCGAACGACATCACGGAGGTCACGCCCGCCTCCTTCGAGCCCACCATCGACTACGTGGTGGTGAAGATCCCGCGCTTCACCTTCGAGAAGTTCCCCGGCACACCAGCGACGCTGACCACCTCCATGAAGTCGGTGGGTGAGGCGATGGCGATCGGCCGCTCCTTCGCCGAGGCCTTGCAGAAGGGGCTGCGGAGCATGGAAACGGGGCTGTCCGGGCTGGACGAGGTGGCGGCGCCCGGCGACGGCAGCGCCGAAGCCTTCCACGCCTCGCTCGCCACGCCGCGGCCCGACCGCGTTTTGATGGCGGCGCAGGCCATGCGCGCCGGTGTGGGCCTCGACGAGATCCACGAGGCTTGCAAGTTCGATCCTTGGTTCCTGCGCGAGATCGAGGGCGTTGTGCGGGCGGAGGACGGGGTGCGCAGGAGCGGGCTGCCGCAGTCCGCCGCCGCGATGCGCGGCCTGAAAGCGCTGGGCTTCTCCGACAAGCGGCTGGCGCAACTCGCCGGCGTGGACGAGGCGGCGGTGCCGGCGCTGCGGGAGCGGCTCGGCGTGCGCCCGGTCTACAAGCGCATCGACACCTGCGCCGCGGAGTTCCGCTCCGACACCTCCTACATGTACTCGACCTACGAGGGCGGCTTCGGCCAGCCGGCCTGCGAGGCGCGGCCGACGGACCGGCGCAAGGTGGTGATCCTCGGCGGCGGGCCGAACCGCATCGGCCAGGGCATCGAGTTCGACTACTGCTGCGTCCACGCCGCCTACGCGCTGCGGGACGCCGGGTTCGAGACCGTCATGGTCAACTGCAACCCGGAGACGGTCTCCACCGACTACGACACCTCCGACCGCCTGTACTTCGAGCCGCTGACGGGCGAGGACGTGATCGCGCTGGTCCGCAAGGAGCAGGAGCGCGGCGAAGTGCTGGGCTGCATCGTGCAGTACGGCGGGCAGACGCCGTTGAAGCTGAGCCAGGCGCTGTCGCGGGCCGGCATCCCCATCCTCGGCACCAGCGCGGAGGCGATCGACATCGCCGAGGACCGCGAGCGCTTCCAAGGCCTGCTGCGGAAGCTCGGCCTGAAGCAGCCGCGCAACGGCACCGCGCGCACCCTTGAGGAAGCGGCCGAAGAGGCGGAGCGCATCGGCTACCCCGTGGTGGTGCGGCCCTCCTACGTGCTGGGCGGCCGGGCGATGGAGATCGCCCACAACCGCGAGCAGCTCATGCGCTTCGGCAAGGAGGCGGTGCGCGTTTCCGGCGACAACCCTATCCTGATCGACCAGTACCTCGCCGACGCCATCGAAGTGGACGTGGACTGCGTCGCCGACGCCACAGGCGAGGTCTACGTGGCCGGCGTCATGGAGCACATCGAGGAGGCGGGCATCCACTCCGGCGACAGCGCCTGCTCCCTGCCGCCCTACACGCTCTCGCCCGCTGTGGTGAACGAGTTGAAGGACGAGACGGCGGCGATGGCGCGCGCGCTCAAGGTGCGCGGGCTGATGAACGTGCAGTACGCGGTGAAGGACGGCGGTATCTTCGTGCTGGAGGTGAACCCCCGCGCCTCCCGCACCGTGCCCTTCGTCGCCAAGGCGACGGGCGTGCCGGTGGCCAAGATCGGCGCGCGCGTCATGGCCGGGGCGCGCTTGTCGGAGTTCGACCTGGACGACTACGCGGTGAGCGGGCACGTCGCGGTGAAGGAGGCGGTGTTCCCCTTCAACCGCTTCCCCAACGTGGACGTCATCCTCGGGCCCGAAATGAAGTCCACGGGCGAGGTGATGGGCCTCGACCACTCCTTCGAGCGGGCCTTCGCCAAGTCGCAGCTCGGCGCCGGCGTGAAGCTGCCGATGGGCGGCACGGCCTTCATCTCCGTGCGCGACGCCGACAAGGGGGCCGCGGTCACGCTCGCGCGGCGGTTGACGGAAATGGGCTTTTCCGTGATGGCCACGCGCGGCACGGCGGCGCGGCTGCGCGAGGCGGGGCTGGCCTGCGCGGTGGTGAACAAGGTGCTGGAAGGCCGGCCGCACTGCGTGGACGCCATCAAGTCCGGCGAGATCCAGCTGGTGATCAACACCACCAGCGGTGTGCAATCCGTGTCGGACAGCTTCGACATCCGCCGCTCGGCCCTGACCGGCGGCGTGCCGCACTACACCACCACGGCCGGCGCCCGCGCCGCGGTCCATGCGATCGGGGCCATGCGGGCCGGGACCCTTGATGTGGCACCCCTCCAGTCGTACTTTAGCCCTTCGTTTTGACGGCGGCGAGGGTGGCGCTGAGCTGCCCTCACCGCTTTTCGTGTTTGTCCCGGCGCCGGCCTTCCCGGCGGCGGGCGAAGACCAGTGTGGCGCAAGGAAGAACTCGCCGTGCAGAAATTCCCCATGACCGCGGAAGGTCTGGCGAAGCTCGAGGAGGAGCTGAAGCACCTCAAAGGAGAGGAGCGCCCGGCCGTCATCCGCGCGATCTCGGAGGCGCGCGCGCACGGCGACCTGTCGGAGAACGCCGAGTACCACGCCGCGCGCGAGCGGCAGTCCTTCATCGAGGGCCGCATCGCCGAGCTGGAAACGGTGATCCCGTCCGTGGAGGTCATCGACGTCGCCAAGCTGTCCGGCGACCAGGTGAAATTCGGCGCCCGCGTCACGATCGTCGACGAGGAGTCGGATGAGGAGAAAACCTACCGCATCGTCGGCGCGCACGAGGCCGACATGAAGGCGGGGTCGATCTCGCTCTCCTCGCCGCTGGCCAAGGCGCTGATCGGCAAGAAGGTCGGCGACAGCGTGGAAGTCCCGGCGCCCGGCGGCGCCCGCGCCTACGAGATCACCGACGTCCGGTTCCGCTGACGCGCCCGCCATGGCGGCGGTGCTCGGCCTGGCCGAGGTGCGCGCCGCGGCGGAGCGCATCCGCGGCGCCGTCCTGCGCACGCCGACCGTCCCGTCCGACGCAGTGTCGCGCGCGGCGGGCTGCCGCGTCTTCCTGAAGCTCGACACGCTCCAGGCCACCGGAGCGTTCAAGGAGCGGGGCGCGGCCAACCGCATCGCCCTCCTGCCCCCCGGCGTCGCGGGCGTGGTCGCCATGTCGGCCGGCAACCACGCGCAGGCGGTGGCGCGGCACGCGGCGCTGGCCGGCATCCCAGCCGTCATCGTCATGCCGCGCTTCACCCCGGCGACCAAGGTGGTCCGCACGGAGGGCTGGGGCGCCCGCGTGGTGCTGCACGGCGAGACGCTGGCCGAGGCGGCGGAGCACGCGCACGAACTGGCGCGGCGCGACGGCCTCGCCTTCGTCCATCCCTACGACGACCCGGCGGTGATCGCAGGCCAGGGCACGCTGGCGCTGGAGATGCTGGAGGACCGGCCGGAACTCGACGCGCTGGTGCTGCCGGTGGGCGGCGGCGGCCTCTTGGCCGGCTGCGCCGCCGCGGCGCGTAGCCTCAAGCCGGGGATGCCGATCTTCGGCGCCGAGGTCGAATTCTACCCGGCCATGGCGCAGCGGCTGGCCGGGCAGCCGGTGTCGGTGGGCGGGCCGACCATCGCCGAGGGCATCGCCGTGCGCGATGTGGGCGAGGTGCCGCTCGCCATGATCCGCGAGTTCGGCATCGAGGTGCTGGTGGTGCCGGAGCGCGCGGTGGAGCGGGCCATCGCCCTGTTGGTGGAGGGCGCGCGCGTGGTGGCGGAGGGCGCGGGCGCGACGGGCCTCGCGGCCATCCTGGCCTTCCCGGAGCGCTTCGCCGGCAAGGCGGTCGGCACCGCGGTGTGCGGCGGCAACATCGACTCGCGCATCCTCGCCAACGTGCTGCTGCGCAACCTGCTGCGCGACGGGCGCATCCTGCGGCTCCACCTCGACATCCCGGACCGGCCCGGCGTGCTGGCCGACATCGCCACGCGCGTCGCGGCGGCGGGAGGCAACGTCATCGAGGTGCTGCACCAGCGCCTCTTCGCCGCGCCCTCCGTGCAGAGCGCGGAGCTGGAGCTGATGGTGGAGGTGCGCGACGCCCCGCAGGGCGAGGCTTTGGTAGCTGCTCTGGAAACGGGCGGCTACGTGGTGCGGCGGGGCTGACCCGGGGGCCCCAGGCCCGGAAGGAGATCCGGCATGAAGGTGTTCGTCACGGGTGCGGCCGGGTACATCGGCGGTTCGGTGGCCGCCCGGCTGGCGGAAGCCGGGCACGCGGTGCGCGGGCTGGTGCGGAGCCCGGAGAAGGCGGAGGCCGTGCGGGCTTTCGGCATCGAGCCGGTGCCCGGCGACCTGGACGACCGCGACCTCCTGGCGGCGGAGGCGAGGCGGGCCGACGGCGTGGTCAACGCCGCCAGCAGCGACCACCGCGGCGCCGTGGAAGCGCTGGTCGAAGCGCTCGCGGGCTCGGGCAAGCCGCTGCTGCACACCTCCGGGTCCAGCATCGTCGGCGACGACGCCCGCGGCGAGTTCTCGGACAAGGTGTTCGAGGAGGACACGCCCGTCGCGCCCACCGGCGGCCGGGCCGCGCGCGTCGCCATCGACCGGTTCGTGGTGGGCGCGGCGGAGCGCGGCGTGCGGTCCGCGGTGCTGTGCAACACCCTGATCTACGGCCGCGGCCTCGGCCCGCACCAGGACAGCATCCAGGTGCCGGCCCTGGTGCAACAGGCGAAGAAGAGCGGCGTGCCCCGGCACGTCGGGCGCGGCCTTAATGTCTGGTCCACCGTCCACATCGAGGACGTGGCGGACCTGTACCGGCTCGTCCTGGAAAACCCGGAGGCGCGCGGCTTCATGTTCGTGGAGAACGGCGAGGCGTCGTTCCGCGACATCGTGGCCGCGATCGGCCGCAGGCTGGGCTTGGGCGAGCCGCAGCCCTGGCCGATCGAGGACGCGATCCGGGAATGGGGCCCCGACCGCGCAACCTACGCCCTCGGCTCGAACAGCCGCGTGCGGGGCCGCCGCGCCCGCGCGCTGGGCTGGGCGCCGCGCCACAGCTCGGTGTTGGAGTGGATAGCGCGCGAGATGCCGGTCGGTTAATCGCCCGGCACCGGCACCCCAGGCTCTTCCTTCGCCGTGCGGATGGTCTGCAGCGTCTGCACCCGCGCCACCGGGCTAGCGGCGGTGAGGCGCCGCGTCAGCGCGTTCTCGTGCGCCGTGTCCCGCGCCACCAGCCGCAGCAGGAAGTCGCCGCCGCCGCGAATCATGTGGCATTCCCGCACCTCGGGCCATTCCGTGACCAGCCGCTCGAATTCCGAGAGCACGGCCTCCTTCTGGCTTTCCAGGCCGACCAGGGCGAAGAAGGTGACCTCCCAACCGAGCGCCGCCGGGTCCAGCGCGGCGTGGTAGCCGCGGATCACGCCGGCCTCCTCCAGCCGGCGGACGCGGCGCAGGCAAGGGGGCGCCGACAGGCCGACCCGGCGCGCCAGTTCCACGTTCGTCATGCGCCCGTCGGCCTGCAACTCCGCCAGGAGCCGCAGGTCCACGTCGTCGAGCGAGGGGTCTTGCTCCTCCGCCATCCGTCCCTTCGTCGCCCGATTCGTTGCCCGGGCCGCGTCCGGCGCGCACTATCGTTGCGGGATTCGGCGGTCGCAAGCCTTTGGCTTGTGGCGCCGGCCCCAACCGCCGATATCAACGCGGTCTGTTATCGTCGCCGCCATCCGGGGAACAGCAGCCAGTGCCCGCCACCCACCGCACGCGCCTCCTGATCATCGGCGCCGGCCCCGCCGGCTACACAGCGGCGATCTACGCCGCGCGCGCGGGATTGAAGCCGATCGTGGTGGCCGGCCTCCAACCGGGCGGGCAGCTCACCATCACCACCGATGTGGAGAACTACCCGGGCTTCGCCGAGGCGATCCAAGGCCCCTGGCTGATGGACCAGTTCCGCGCCCAGGCGGGCCATGTCGGCGCCGCCATCGCGGAGGACGTGGTCACGGCCGTGGACCTTTCGGCGCGGCCGTTCCGGGCGACCGGCGATTCCGGGGACGTTTACCTCGGCGATTCGGTGGTGATCGCCACCGGCGCGCAGGCGCGTTGGCTCGGCATCCCGGGCGAAAAGGAGCTGTCCGGCTTCGGCGTCTCCGCCTGCGCCACCTGCGACGGCTTCTTCTTCCGCGGCAGGAACGTCGCCGTGGTCGGCGGCGGCAACACCGCGGTGGAGGAGGCGCTGTACCTGTCCGGCCTAGCCGCCCAGGTGACCGTGATCCACCGCCGCGACCGCTTCCGGGCGGAGCGCATCCTCCAGCAGCGCCTGCTGGCCAAGAACAACGTCCGCGTGCTGTGGAACACGGTGGCGGAGGAGGTGCTGGGCGGCACGGTGGGCAAGGCGCGCGCCGTCCGCGCGCTCGCGCTCCGCGACGTGGCGACGGGCGAGCGGACGGAAGCGCCCTTCGACGGCGTCTTCGTCGCCATCGGCCACGACCCGGCGACGGCGCTGTTCCGCGGCCAGGTCGGGATGGACGACGACGGCTACATTCGCACCGAACCCGGCACCACCCGCACCAGCGTCGAGGGCGTTTTCGCCGCCGGCGACGTGCAGGACCGCATCTACCGGCAGGCCGTCACCGCCGCCGGCACCGGCTGCATGGCGGCGCTGGACGCCGAGAAGTGGCTCGCCCACATGCCGGCCGACGCGCCCGCGGTCGAGGCCTGGACCTAGGCGGGACCATGCCGCTCGATTGGGACAAGCTGCGCGTGTTCCACGCGGTGGCCGAGGCCGGCAGCTTCACCCACGCGGGCGAGACGCTGAACCTCAGCCAGTCCGCCGTTTCACGCCAGATCCAGGCCCTGGAGGAGTCGCTGCGCGTGCCGCTGTTCCACCGGCACGCCCGCGGCCTGATCCTGACCGAGCCGGGCGAGACGCTGAACCGCACCGTCCGGGAGGTCTTCGCCAAGCTGGCGATGACCGAGGCGCTGCTGACCGAGAGCCGCGAGCGCCCGGCGGGGCGGCTCAAGGTCACGAGCACCGCCGGCTTCGGCAACGTGTGGTTGGCCCCCCGCCTCCACCGCTTCCTGCGCCTCTACGCCGAGGTGTCGGTGGTGCTGCTGCTGGACGACAGCGACCTCGACCTCGCCATGCGGGAGGCGGACGTGGCCATCCGGATGCACCCGCCCCGGCAGCCCGACCTGATCCAGCGGCACCTCGCGACCTTCGGCTGGCGGGTCTTCGGCGCGCCGTCTTACCTCAAGGCGGCCGGCATCCCGCAGCGGGTGGAGGACCTGGACGCGCACCGCATCATCTGCTGGGGGGACCACAACCCGCCCAACGACCAGATCAACTGGCTGGTCGAGGCGGGCCGCCGCCCGGGCGCGCCGCGCCGCGCCGCGGTGGAGATTAACAGCCAGACCGGCATCCTGCGGGCGGTGCGGAGCGGCCTCGGGCTGGCGGCCCTGCCGGAGTACATGGGCCCCGAGTTGGACGGGCTCCTGCGGGTGCTGCCGGAGGTGAAAAGCCCCCGGTTGGATGCCTACTTCGTGTATCCGGAGGAGTTGCGGCATTCGAAGCGCGTGGCGGTGTTCCGCGACTTCGTCGTGGCGGAACTCGCGGCGGGCGCCGCCGGCTAGCATGCATGGCGCGCATGGCGGACCGGAGATTTCACCAAACCCACCCCGCCCGTGCGGGGCTAAATTGCAACCATCCAACGACGAGTTGGACGGGGTCTTCCGGGGCCACGCTCCGGACCCCCTCGTCTCCCAGACGTGAAGCCTCCCTGTTGACTTGGCCGCCGACCCGAACACGGGTCGGCGGCTTTTTCTTGTCCGGGCCCCGGCGGACGGTGGCGGCGTCGGCGGTGCTGCTCGCGGCCCTGGCCGCCACCCCGGCGTGCGCCCCCGTGGTCAGGCCCGCGGGCGTGCCGACGGTGCAGGCGGCGCTCGCCAAGGACGCGCTGGTGATGGCGGACGGCGCCAGGCTGCCGTTGCGCGCTTGGCTGCCGGAGGGGGGCGAGCCGCCGCGCGCCGTCGTGCTCGGCCTGCACGGGTTCGGCGACCATTCCGGCAACGCCTTCGACTTGCCGGCGCCGCTGCTGAACGCCAAGGGCGTCGCGCTCTACGCCTACGACCAGCGTGGCTTCGGCGCCGCGCCCCACCGCGGTTATTGGGCCGGCGCGGAGACGCTCGTGTCGGACGCCGTGGCCGCGGCGCGGCTGGTGCGGGCGCGGCACCCCGGCGCGCCGCTCTACATGATGGGCGAGAGCATGGGCGTGGCGGTGCTGCTGGCCGCGGCCGCCTCGCCGGAGCCGCCGCCGGTGGACGGCTACGTGCTGCTGGCGCCGGCGGTGCGCGGCCGGGCAAGCATGGGCGCCTTCGCGGGCCGCCTGTTGAACACCATGTCATGGCTGATCCCGGCGGTGGCCTTCTACGGGTCGTCGCCCGGCTTCACGCCCACCGACAACGAGGAGGCGATGGAGCGCTGGTCGCGCGACCCGCTCACCCTCAAGCAGTTCCGCGTGGACATGGTGCGCGGCCTGGTGGACCTGATGGACGAGGCGACGGCGGCCGCGCCGCGCTTCCGCGCGCCGGCGCTGATCCTCTACGGCGCCAAGGACAAGCTGGTGGCGGGCGCGCCGGTGCGCCGGATGGTGCGGGCGCTGCCCGGGGACGCCCCGCACCGGATCGCCTACTATGCTGAGGGCCACCACCTGCTGCTGCGCGACACCAACCGCGCGGCGGTGGCCGAGGACATCGCGGCTTGGCTGCAACGGCCGGACGCGCCCTTGCCGTCCGGCGC